>JAHFOS010000007.1:50320-53927 GCA_023261545.1 bacterium | reverse complement strand
ACGGTGGCCGGAAACTTCGACATCCTGGGCCGGCTCAATATCGCCGGCAATGCCTTTCCGGCCAACTCCGGCACGAGCGGCCAAGTCCTCATCACCAACGGCGCGGGCGTACTGAGTTGGGCCAACGTCTCAGCCACGGCGGCAGACCTCAACCTCGCCAACGTGAACGCCGCGAACGCCCGGAGCAACCTCGGCCTCGCCATCGGCAGCAACGTCCAGGCCTTCGACACCAACACGGCCAAGCTCAACGTCGCCGGCAATATCACGGCAGACTGGGTGAACACAGCCAACCCCTGGGCGGATAACGAGGTGGCGGATAACTTGACGGTAGCAGGAGGCAATATCTCGGCCACGCCCATCACCGGGGGCAGCATCGCCGGAACGCCCATTTCCGGGGCTTCGGGTTCCTTCACCACGCTGGCCGCCAGCGCGCAGACCAGCCTCGCTGCCACCACGGTGGCGGGAAACTTCGACATCCTGGGCCGGCTCAATATTGCCGGCAACGCCTTCCCGGCCAGTTCCGGCACGAACGGCCAAGTCCTCGTCACCGACGGCGCGGGCGTACTGAGTTGGGCCAACGTCTCGGCCACGGCGGCGGACCTCAACCTCGCCAACGTCAACGCGGCGAACGCCCGGACCAACCTCGGCCTCGCCATCGGCAGCAACGTCCAGGCCTACGACGCGAACACGGCCAAGCTCAACGCCGCCGGCAATATCACGGCAGACTGGGTGAACACAGCCAACCCCTGGGCGGATAACGAGGTGGCGGACAACCTCACCATCGCGGGGGGGAATATCAGCAATACGCCCATCAGCGGGTCGAGCGGGGCGTTCACGACGATCTCGACGACGGGCAATCTTCAAGTCGCAGGAAACACCTTCCTTGACGGAAGCGTGCATGTCAAGGGCGCCAGCGCCTCTGGCAATTACATGATGAACGACGAGTATGGGGTATCGGTTGATACGTCGGGAAATAGTGTGACGATAACGCTGCCATCTGTTTTATCTTCAAAAAACAGATGCTATCAGATCAAAAAAATATCATCGAACAATTTTGTTCATATAAAATCATCCGATGGAAGCAGGATTGATACTGGCGTTGAAGCCCACTTATCCATATGTGATATCGGGCTGCCTTTTGCCAGTTTTTGGAATAACGGCTCTCAATGGCATGTAACTGGAAGGTCGGAGGATCTGGCGTTCAGCACACCCTCGTCCACGAGCAACATTATTGGGTGGTGGAAATTTGACGAATCAAGCGGCAATACGGCGGCTGATTCTAGCGGAATGGGAAGCAGCGGCAATTTGGTCAACGGACTGACGTTCTCCGGCTGCTCAATTCCCGGCGTTTCTGGCAATGCACTTTCTTTTGATGGAACCAATGATTCGATTCAATTGGGGGATCCTGCGATATTGAAAGACAATTTATCTCAGATTACAGTAACAGCATGGGTGAGGCCGTATGCGCTTTCTGTGTCAAGCGATAAAAGCATTTTGCTTAGATGGGGCCCATCCGTTCAGAGTTATGGCCTGAATTTGTTTGGCGTCGGAGGCAGCTCTCAGAGGACTCCAATTTTTTCCATTGTCGCCGGTTCTTCATCCGGAAATTCTGCATTTACGGCGCAATCAGCGACTCAGGTTGTAATTGACAAATGGCAATTTCTTGCTGGAACATACGACGGGATTTCTTTGAAATTCTTCCTCAATGGAAAAATGACGGGCCAGACAGGTGCTTCTGGAAGCATCAATAGCGCCACCGTGCCGGAGGGGATCCTTATCGGAAGATATTCGTCGGGATCTAATTTTCCAAAGGCCGCCATGGACGACTTGAGGATATACAATATTGCATTGTCGTCAGAGGAGATTCAGGATCTTTACCAAGCAGGAAAAGCAAATGCTCCATAAATCTTTTTCATTAAACAAAAAATTATTGATTAGCAGCAACCCCGTCAAAAGCACTTGTAGAATAAACAGAATTTTTTGGAGAGCGCCGTGATTTGCGAAGGCTGCAGTGTTGAAGATAGCGATCTTGCCTCGGTTGTGATTGGTAGCACCATGGTAACGCTTTGCCAGGACTGTAAGGGCTGGAATAAGTCAAATTCAGATGTTAAAGATTCAATAATGAGATCTCATCCCGAAATTACAAATGAAGAATATAAGCATTGGGTGGATGGCGACAGCCCGGTTCTCAGAACTTCGCTTGGGTAAGTGCGTAAAAGTGACAAATCCCTACTTTTCAGGTATCTGCGGTGAAAACATATCAAATAATGCATCGAGCAGAAACTTCACAACCGTCCGTCTCGGCCCAGCCAACGCGACATTTGGCGTCAATAGTGTCTACACCGTCGTCAGAATCGAAAGGATGAGAAATTGATCTGCGTCATTTATTTGAAGGGGGTTTCATGGGAAAAATATTTCAACTTATCGCGTCGTTCATGAACGCAATGAAGACAAAATCATGTTTTTGTATTATTGCGCTCCTCATCCCCGTGCTCATAATCTGCTGTTGTGCTGGCGCGCACTATTATTCATACTTAAATAATGCGCCTTACGCTGGAGTTATTAAATATATTATTGTGGCCGGAGTAGTTGTCTTAATTTTACTGTTTTTAACTTGCGGAATATGCCGCCCCATGTTTGAGGAAGAGGGGCGGACAATGAGACATAAGTTTTTGGCGGCATTTTCTGGCATAATGCTATGTGCGTTGGGATGCGGTGGGGCGATAACCATCTATGCGTTTGTAGCAAAAAACCACGTCAATTCCCCGCACGGATTCATTATTGGAATAATAACGATGTTGGTGTTCCTGATAATAATGGCAGCCGTAGTGCATTATGCGATTGGCATGATGGTTGCCAATGACAATATTTTTCATTCTTCCAGCGATTCTGTAAAACCAATATTTTACGAGAGCGCGTTTCTGCAAACGCAGACTCTATTGGCGATTTTTGTTGTTGGAGTTGCATTTTTATTTATGGCAAGCAACACTATACAAGAATCAACGGGCGTATCCATAATTACCCTAGCCACGGCGTTTGCGCTGTCAAAAGAATATAAAAAAACGTCAAATGAATGCTCGAAGTCATGCTGCTGCAAATGCGAGCCTAAAAAAACATGAGCTATCTTCTGTTTTACCCCGCTGCCTTCGCGCAGCAATTCGCCAGACTTAGAAGTGACCGTCCCTTCTTTTTTTTACGAGGTATAAAATGGATAAGTTGCTGAATGATCTTCATAAGAAGCTGCGCGCTCAAATTGCGTTAACAGACGCAAGAGACAGACTTCGAAATTGGGCAATGAAGTATCTGCCAAAGCATGAGCGCGAGGCTTTTATTAAGAGAATAGACAAACTGCTTCATGTCTCGCTCAATGATCTTCAAAATGAAATTGCTGATATTAAAAATAGAATAAGGAGGGCGCAAAGGTGATCCTCCCCTACTTCTCCATGGCTCCCCACCCTCCATCGCGGCAGCCCCCGCCAGCACCCCAAGCGCCACCGTCGCGTCAAAACATCCCAGATTCCAGACCTCGGAACAGCGCACCCGGCACCCCGCGCAATTCCCCCGCCACCCCACGCGGGCAGGCATCACTCACTTGGCGCCGTTCAAC
>JAHFOS010000007.1:0-50310 GCA_023261545.1 bacterium | reverse complement strand
CGCGAGTTCGGCCCGTGAATTCGCTTCCCTTGCGCGCCTTTGCAACCCGACGCCAGCGAACCCTGCGATGATATCTTCAAACTTCATGGATGACATCACTTCCCGTATTCCGGAGCCCGAGGCGGCGCGCCTGGGGCCCTGCGCGATTTTCCCGCCACGTAGCGCTGGTAGGCTTCACGCACTTGGAGCAAGTAGGCTTCGGGCTCCGCGAGTTCGGCCCGCGAGCTCGCTTCCCTTACGCGCCTTTGGAACTCGACGCAATCGAACCCTTCGATGACATCTTCAAACTTCATGGATGACCTCCCGGGGGCCGCACCTCATCTGTCTAGCCCCGTTTTAATGGGAGCCCCTGCGAGCATCTGCGCGCGGCTAGGGTTCCCGGATTTGAAGATCGCGACAGATCTTTCTGGCCAGAAACTCGTTCAGGTCGCGATGGCGCGGGACAGCCGTCGCTTTGCCGGTCGAGCGATTCACGAAGATCGAGTGGGCCCCGCCTTCGCGCAGCAATTCGCAGCCGTGTTGTCGGAGGTGGCGGACCAGGTCACGCAGCTTCATGCCATTGGCAGTGACAGGGACTCGCGGATGACGGTCTGCCCACGAAGGGATTCTTCCGCCAAGGTGCGCTGGGCCTCAAGGACCAGCTCGATGGCCTCCGTGAGATTGGCGCGCGCCTCTTTCAGAGTGGCGCCCTGGGTGTTGGCCCCGGGCAACTCCTCAACGAAACCGATGTATCCTTCGGGAACCTTCATGAAAACAGCGGTAAGTTTCATTCGTGCTTCCTCAACGGGGATGGAAAGGGGCGTCCTTATTCTAATTCGCTCCGCGGGAATCCAACGCGGCGGCTCCGCAATGATCAATAAGTTGCAGTCTCCGCTTGAGAAGGACTGCTCAGGAGGAAAGGAGCCTCAAGAACTCTGCCGGCGCGTACACTTCAACGCCGTGGCGCGCCGCTGGAGGATAGTGGCGGAGGTTGCCGGTGACGATGATGGCGCGTGCGGCGTGCGCCACCTCGATGAACATCCGGTCGTCCTCGTCGGGAAGCTCCATCTTCAAGGGGAGGGGCGTCACCTGCTCGGCTATGGATTCGAGATGGGCCAGCAGTTCCTCGACGTTGTTTTTATTGAATCCGAATCGTGGGCGCAACAGAACGGACCTGTACTCGGCGAGGATTCCACTATCCAGACAAAGATCGAGTTGGCCGTTAAGTATGAGATCCAAAACCCTGGCTGGATTTCCGGCGGGACTCAACAGCGCGGACACCAGGACATTGGTATCCAGGACCAGTTTCACCGTCGCTTCGCGCGCGCCTTGGCGATCTCCGCGTCAATGTCTTTCATGGATAGCGCATCCCTTCCCGAGGAGATTGCTGCTTTCCGCAGCCCATCCACCACGGCGACGGCCCGTGAACGGCGGAGGGCCGCAAGCGTGGGCTCCAGACTCTCCTCGTTGACGCCCGCCATGACAGCGATGGGCTTCCCCTTTGAGGTGACGACCAAATCATCACCGCGGCCTAAGCGCTCCCGCAACCTGCCGGTTCGTGTATTAAGCTCGCCTACAGACACGAATTGCACAAAATCCTCCAACTGCTGCTATTCTAGTTCTATGGGCTCGTTTTCAAACGACGGCTTCCGCTACAAAAGCCTCAAGAACGGGTTCGTCGAACTCCAAAGCCTCGGGGCCGAAGGTCTCCAGGTGAAAAAGGATGGCGGACTGGACATCCCGCAGAGCTTCCTCGTAGCTATTCCCCTGCCCGACCACGACGCCCTTAATACCCACGGGGTAAGCGACGTATCCGTCGGGGTGTTTCTCAATGATGATCTTGAGAGAATTTGGCTTGTTTCCCATCGCTGCTTCCCCCAATTATCAAGCTACTGGTATTCTAGCCCTCACGCCAGGCATGAAAGAGTCAGCCCCAGCGTCCGCCATAGTCAGTCGGATGTCAATCTCGCGCCTTACGAACCTTGCGGCAAGAGCGCGTCCCTAGACATCCACCAACTCCGCCTCGATGATGGGTCTCAGCCGGGGTTTGATGGCGTCGGACGTGACGAGGTCAACCTTGCGTCCCAGGCGTTCCTCAAGGGTGAACTTGAGGTCCATGAAGTGATCAAAGGTCAGCTCGCCGAACTCGACCATGAGGTCCAGGTCGCTGTCCGCGCGCGCGCAGTCGCGGGCGAAGGAGCCGAAGATGCCCAGGCGGCGGACGGTGTAGCGTTGCGCAAACTCGCCGCGCCAAGAGCGCAGCCGCTCCAGGACAAGTTGCTGGCTGGCGATGATCTGCTCATTCCCCATGGCCCCATTATAGGCCATCTCCAAGGACTCCAAAGCGGCAGTTTGTCATTTCAATACCGGCGTACAAGTGACCGTCCCTTTTTCACCCGTCGCTGCGTTCCTTCACCCCCGCGTCAGCGGGGAACCAGCCTGATGTTGAGCTTGCAGCCCACGGCGGCGGCGTATTTCCGCAGGGTGGCGAGGGAAGGCGAGGATCCGCGCCTGTGGGACAGGGCTTCCAATCTGGCGACGGCGGGGGGCTTGGTCCCCATGCGCTTGGCGACCTCATCCTGGGTCAGCCCGGCGCTGGTCCGCGCCCGAAGCAGCTCGTCAAAGATGGCGAACTCATCCCCCAGCGCGGCGTACTCGGCCCGGAAATTGGGATCGCGTTTCCATTCCTCCAGCATTTGTTTATGCGCTTTCATGTTTGATCTCCTTCAGTCTTTTGAGGGCCAGCTCCAAATCGTGGCGGGGCGTTTTGCGAGTCTTTTTTACGATGCTGTGCAGGACGATCATCCTCCTGCCGACCATGGCGCAGAAGAAGGCCCTGCCCTGTCCTTACCGCCCTTTGGCGCGGATCTCGAAAAGCCCCTGGCCCATGGACCGGGTGTAGGGGTGCCCGAGGTTCGGCCCGAAGGCCAGCATTCGCTCCGTGATGTGGGCGTAAGCGGCGCGAATTCCCACCGGCCATTCGTTGATGTCTCGCCGCACCGACTCGCTGTAGTAGGAGATGATCCACTCGTCCATCCGTGCATATTAACAAATATGTTAATATTGTCAATCCGAGGGACGCGGCATCGGGAGTTCGGGAAACGCACCACGCTATCGAGGAGCGTGATAGACCTTGCCATAAAAGTGCCCCTCCCCCACATCTCCATGGCTCCCCTCCCCACCCTCCATCCCGGCAATCCCCGCCGCCACCCCCAAGCGCCACCGTCGCGTCAAAACCTCCCGAACTCCAGATCCCGGCACCGCCCGCCCGTGCCCCCGCGCAATTTCCCCGCCACCCCACGCCGGCAGGCATCACGCACTTGGCGCCGTTCAGCCTCGGCCTCCGCGAGTTCGGCCCGTGAATTCGCTTCCCTTACGCGCCTTTGGAACTCGACGCCAGCGAACCCCGCGATGAAGGCGCAAACGTGATAGTCCATTTTTCACCGCCCCTCTCCGGCTATCGCCGTGACACCGATCCAGCCGATGGCTCCTCGCGTCAGCCCTTGTCGTCGCTCACGACTTTCAGGCCCAGGGCCTTGGCCACGCGCCGGAGGGTGTTGAGCCGCATGGTATCCGTGCCGGACTTTTCGAGCTGGGAGAACGCGGATTGGCTGATCCCCAGTTTATGCGCTACATGGGCCTGGGTCAGCTTACGATGCTCGCGCCAGGCGCGCAGGAGGGGGACGCCATCCACAGCGTGGGCCTTCACCACCTCCGAGGGGGCGAGTCCGTCGGCTTCGGCCAGGGAATACCCCGCGCCCGCACGGGACTTCTTGCCGCTCACCAGCCGGATGAAGTCGTCATACTTGAGGACGGCGTACTCCTTGTGGCCCTCCCGCTCGATGAACTGGATGTCCAGTTTTTCCATGGTACGGTCAGTATGTTCGCTCATTGCGCCTCCTCACGTTTTGAATGATGATGATCCTTCTCGCATCGTCAGGAACGAAAAATATCCTCCAATCGCCATGGCGAAAGCGGAAATCGTCCCGGCCCGCCAGGGAATAGCCCGGTTTGTTTGCGGGCCAATGGGAAAGTTCCTGAGATTTCTCAAATATCTTCCGTCGGTCCTTTCCCGGCTCAACCCTGGCGAGCGCCTTCAGCGCCTTGGTCTCCCAACGAACCTGACAACTCACGCCTTATATTATAAGTTATTTAATACTTCAGTCAACGCCCAACGCCACAAGCGGATTCTCGAGCCCGGTGCGGCACTCCTGCCCCCGCGCAATTTCCCCGCCACCCCACGCTGGCAGGCCTCACTCACTTGGCGCCGTTCAACCTCGGGCTCCGCGAGTTTGGCCCGTGAGCCCGCTTCCCTTACGCGCCTTTGGAACCCGACACCAGCGAACCCCGCGATGATGTCCTCAGATTTCATCAACGTTCTCCCGCAGGTTGATCACCAGCCTGCAATGCCGGTGGCGGTTGCGTTCCTGATCCTGTCCAGTCCAGGCCCGCAAGTTCGGAGGCCTTTACTTGACGCCGGCCTGTCGGAGGCGCATTCTGAGACGACGGGTTTTTTCCTGGGCGGTGGCGATCTCGGCCTCTTTTGCTTTGGTTTGGGCCTCAATCACTTTGGTCTTGGCTTGAATCGCCTTGGTTTCGGTTTGCATCAACTTGATCTTGGCCCGAATTGTTTTGATCTCGGCCTTAAATCTCTTGACCGCGTTTACCAGGGTGTTCCGCTCGCTCAGATACAGCATGCGGCACCGGTGGCGGTCTTGTCTCAGCTCATATTTGGTCCAGGGCCGCAAGCTCGGCGGCATTTACTTGACTCCGGCTTGCCTGAGGAGCTTTTTGAGCTTTCGGACTTCCTCCTGGGCGGCATCAGCCTTGGCCTCGGCGATATCAGCCTTGACCAGAGCGGCGTCGCGTTCGGCTTGAGACCGCTTGGCCGAATTCACCAGGGTGCGGTGCTCGCTCAGGGCCAGCATACGGCGCCGGTAGAGGTCGTATTTCTTTTCCTGTTCGGAAAACTCTCGCAAGACTTGCATGGCTTGGCGAAACTCCTTGGTGTCGAGGACCGCCGGGGGGTGGTCGCAATCCAATTTTACCCCTTCCACGAAGAATTTCAACCACAGATCCAGATCCATCGGACTTGCCGGCTCGTGCCACTTTTCCATCTCCAGCACGTGGATGGAGAAGTGATCGCTCAGGATAAGCCCGCTCTTGCGATCCTGAACCTGGAAGTGGTGGTGAAAAGATGGGCGCCCTATGAAAAGCGAATCCTTGAGCAGCCAGATGGAGACCACGGGGGCCAAATCCTCGAAATCCTGCCCCTGCTTGATGGAGGCCGTGTAAATGTTGCTCCAGGTGTAGAGCATCCGCTCCGCCAGCCCCCCGTGTGGGAGGAGTTGGACCTCCACCTGGTAGAGAGAGCCCCGGCCGTCGCGGGCCAGCACGTCAACCACCGTGGCCTTTTCCGCCTTGAATCGCTTTTCGCTATTGGGGTTCTTCAGCACAACATTGACGATGCGGTTCTTGGGCGGACGCTGCAGCACGCTGTTCAGGAAATAGACCAGGAGATTGCGGTTTCGCTCGGTGCCGAGCAGGGATTTGAAGACGCAGTCTATCGTGGGATCGATGCGGTGTTTCATCTTGATTCAGCAAACTGGCTGGCGCGGCATCCTATGAGGAAGGTTGGAATGCAACTTGGCGGTGGCCATAACAGTGACCCTTCCCCGTTGCTCCAGGACTCCCAAATCCTCCCCACCCGTCATCTTGGCAATCTCCGCCGCCACACCCCGGCACCACCGTCGCGTCAAGACATCCCAGATTCCAGACCTCGGAACAGCGCGCCCGGCACCCCGCGCAATTCCCCCGCCACCCCACGCCGGCATCCCTCACTCACTTGGCGCAATTCAGCCTCGGCCTCCGCGAGTTCGGCCCGTGAATTCGCTTCCCTTACGCGCCTTTGGAACTCGACGCAATCGAACCCTTCGATGACATCTTTAAACTTCATGGATGACCTCCCGTGGGCTGCGCACGTCAATGAGTGGGTATCCCTGGTGGAGGAACACCTCAATAGTGATGACGGAGTTGAGCGATGTGAACGGCGTCCCCCGCCACCGTATAGACGATGCGGTGTTCCTCGTCAATGCGCCGCGACCAGAACCCGGAAAGCCCGTGTTTCAGCGGTTCCGGCTTGCCCAGGCCCTCGTGAGGATTCCGGCGGATATCCTCGATCAGGCGATGGATCCGTTGCACGACACGCCGGTCTTGATCGTGCCACCACAGGTAGTCTTCCTAGGCATGCTCTGAGAAAACAAGCTTCAACTGAAAAGCTGCCGCTCCCTGCCCCGGCCTTTTTTGAGCTCGCGGATGGATTCCATCAGGCGCCGCGCGTTCCTGGGGTTGCGCAGCAGGTAGGCCGTTTCTTCCAGCGACTCGTAGTCCTCAAGGGAAAGCATGACCACAGCACAGTCCTTACCGCTGGTAATGGTGACCGGCTCGCGGTCATCGCGGACCTGACGAATCGCCTGCACCAGGTCGCGACTCGCTCTCGTGGCAGTTATCGTTCTCATGGCAACACCCTTTCCTTCATGGTATTCCTACATGCTCCACTTCAAGCCACCTCCAGAAGCGCTAGCGGATTCTTCTCGGCGATCAGCAACAAGGTGCGCGCAGCGCCGGAGGGTGCCCGGCGGCCTTGCTCCCATTCTTGGAGCGTGCGCATGGAGACCCCGAGCAGCCGGGCGAACTCGGTTTGGGAGAGCCCTGTTTTTTCACGGATATGCGAAACAGCCGGGACCGTGGTGATGCGCCCGTGCTTGCCGCGTTTGATTTGGCGGAGTCCTTCAAGGATCTCCGATCCAAGGTCGCGCTTACTCTTCTGCATTGACACCCCTCACCCTGCGGCCGCTGGCCGGTGCCGCGTGATGACCCTGGCGAGTTCGCGCTGCGAGGCTCCCATGGTCAGAAGCGAGCGGATCAGTAGGTCAATGGAAACGGATGTATCCCCAACCTCCATCTTGGCGACTCGTGACTGGCTGGACCGGAGTTTTCCCGCCAGAGCTGACTGGCTGAGCCGCCATTTCTCCCGGCGTTTGCGCAGATGGCTCGCGAGTTTTAGCTTGAGGTCTATGTATGCGGCTTCTCCAGCCGTGAGTTGGAGAAACTCGGCGGCGTTGCCAACCCGCCAGCCTTTGGCTTCCAGACGCTTTCGCTTCTCTTCACGCATGGTCGTACTCCTTCAATCTTTGCCGGCAAATTTCGATAACGCTTGTGGGCGTGGTCCTCGTTTTCTTAGCAAATACCTCGACGACAATAATGGCGTCAGCATCCATGCGGTAGAGGATCCGCCAACTCGCGCCCTTGTCGTTGATCCGCAACTCGTGGCATCTAGGGCCAATGCTTCCCATGGGCCGCGAGTGAGGCATGGACAACATTTCACCGCGCTGCAGCCGGCGCAGAAGGTATCCCGCTTCGATGCGAGCCTCGACCGAGAAGGGTGGGGTTTTGACATCTCCATGAAGCCACGCCAAGGGCTTGTCTATTGGACTCACAAGAGCTATTATGTCTAATCTGACATTAAAACAAGCGAGAGCCACGCCAACCAGAGGGAACTTTGTTGCCCATGTCATTTTCTCCCTTTTCATAGTCCCCCTCTCCGCCCATGCCGCTGTCACCCAAGTTTCCGTCGCCCGCCAGGCCTCGCCTTCTTTCCGCCATGCCGCGCTTTCCTCATCGCCTTACCTGAGCGCTCCCGCCGCCTCGGCCTCCTATCGCCAGCGCCTGAACGATCCGGGCTGGCTGGATTTGGGCGGGCGTCCGCAGCAGCCGCTGGTATTCAAGAAGTTGCCAAAGCTCCGGGTCGGAGGCCGGACGAAGCTGTGGGTCGAGGGCGGCACGCCTCCTTATATCCTGGAGGTTGCGCCGGTGGACGCCGTGCGGATGTTGCGGGAGCGCTTCCTGGAGGGGCTGCGGCCCGGGCCCTGCGCGCTGTCTATCAGCGACGCGGAGGGGCGCCGCCTCAGCCACACGCTCAGCATCGGAGAGAAGATTCGTCGCCAGGGCGGGCGCGGGTTTTCCGTTTTTTCCGGGAGGCAGGATTTCCAGCTTGTAGGATTCCCCTTCCACCTCGCGGCGCCGGAAAGCGATAACCTGAAGGCCCTATTGCGGCCAGCCCTGGGGGAAATGAGCGCCGCGACCTGGCTGGTCTACGGCTACGCAGGGGTTGCGGGCCGGGACTATGAACCTCTGGGTACGCCGGGGGTGGCCGTGGGACCGGGTTACGGTTTCTGGATGGCGGTATCGAACGGGGCGGATTTGCGTTTGGAAGCCCCCGGGCCTGACGAAGAAGAAGTCGTGGAGATCGATCTGCATCCCGGCTGGAATCTGGTGGCCAACCCCTTTGACCGCAAATTGAGCACCCAGGATATCTGGTTGGATCTACCGGAGGCCCTGCCGGTGCGCGAGCCGGCCCAGACAATGCTCGGGCATCACTTCTGGTATGCGGGCCAGGACTTGAGCGAATACCACTCCATGAACACCCTGGAGCCCCTGCAGGGCGCGGCGCTGTGGGTGGGCGCCGCCAGCGGCGCGCGCATTTTCTTCGCGTGGAAGGAGGTTCTGGCGAATGCCGGCAAACCCGGCGCCAAAGTGGACGGCGTGCCGCTCAGCAAGGTGAGCCTGCCGGCCGGAGAGCCAGGGCCGCCCGCGCTGCCGGGGGAGGAGCCGGCTGGCGCGCAGGCGAACGGCGGGGCAAGCGCCGCAGGCTCTGGTGGCGGGTGCTGGCTGTCGCGATGAAACCAAAAAGGTCTGTCATCGTTCGGCCGATAAAACACGTTTTCGTCTCTTGTTGCCGGCATTCAGGTCCGTTCGTGCTGAGCCCGTCGAAGCAGGAACGGACCGCGATGCCGTCCACCTCCTTCGACAAAGCTCAGGACAGGCTTCGACAGGCTCACCCCCCAAAGCGAGGGGTAAAAGGCGAACGGCGGGGAGTGCTGCGTCATGGCTGAATTATTACGAAAAGCCTTGTCGCAGTGGTATCTCATGGCGGCGCTGGTCCTGCTGGCCGGCATCCTCAGCGCCGACCAAAGCGTGCAGGAAGCCGAGGTCACGGACTTTTCCGGCAACGTCCAAGTGCTACGCAAGTTCGCCAAAACGCCGGTGGCGGCGGGGCAGAAGCTCCAGGCCAGCGACTACCTGGTCACCGGGGAGGGGGCCGCGGTGCAACTCCGCTTTGGCGCGGGCAACGACGTGCGCCTGGGGGAAAAGAGCCGGCTCAAGATCAGCAAGCTCTTCGGCGGGACGGAGGCGCCCAAGCTCGGCAGCCTGGAGCTATTGAAAGGCGTGGTGCGCTGCAAGCTGGCCAAGCTCAATGGCAACGAGTTCGAGGTGCGGACGCCGGTGGCGGTGGCGGGGGTGCGGGGCACGGATTTCGTCGTAGGTTATGCGCCGCAGGCCCGTGGCCCGGCGGCTTTCTCCATGACGGTGATCACGGGCAGCGTCGGCGTGAAAAGCACGCCAGACCGCCAGCAGCAGCCGGCTTTCGCCCCCGTGGTGGCGGGCCCGGAGCAGCGCGTGGAGGTGACCCAGGGCGAGGAGGCCAAGGTGACACAGGTGCCGCCCGGCGAGGTGCAAAGGCTGGTCCAGGAGAACGCCATCGTGCCGGTGGCGGCGAAAGCGGACAAGAAAGAAGGCCAGGGCGATGGCGGGGACAAGGCCCCGGAAGGGAAAGCGGCGCAGAGACAGGAGGATAAGAAGGAAGGCGAGGGCAAGGAGAAGAAGGCGGACGGCCAGAAGGACGAGAAAAAAGAAGATAAGGATGCCGGCCAGGATAAAAAGGATGAAGGCAAGGACGCGCCGGATGGCGGCAAAGAAGATGCCGGCAAGGATGGGAAAAAGAAGGAGAAAGAGGCCAAGGGCGGAAAAGGTGGCGAGAAAAAAGACAAGGACGCCGGGAAAGAGCCGGAAGATGGCGAGAAAGATGAGGCCGGCAAGGATCAAAAGGATGGCGGCGCGCAAAAGGCCGATAAAGATAACGGAAAGAAAGCGGCTCTTGACAAGCCGGCGGGCCAAGGCGCCGCCCAGGCCAGCGCGCCAACGCCGGCGCTGCCCGGCGCGGGTTTCGGCGGCATGCCGGGCGGATTTTCGAGCATGGACGCCATCCGCGAGGCCACCCAGGAGAAGATCCGCGAGGCGCAGCAGGCCGTGCTGGAGCGCAGCCGCGAGACCATTCAGGAGAACCTGCGCGAGGAAATCCAAACCCGCAGCCGGAACATTGACCCGTTGCCCATGCCCCTGCCCGACAACCGCAATTGAGGTTGGGGACTTATAGAACGGCTCGACGCGGGCTGTGGACGTGCGTCGTCGTTGGTTTCGTCCTCCAAAACGGCCTGGGGATCCCCGCCCGCGCCGCCGACACGGCAGCGAAGGCCGAGGGAAACTACGTGTTTATCTTCGATCCCAGGGACGTTCAGGATTATCTGCGCGAACGCATGCTGCGGCGTATCGCGGTCGCCGTGCACCGTTCCGATATGCGCGAGCGCGTGCCGGACGCCGCTGCTTCCAGGGGGGAAAGCGAGGTCGCGGATCACCAGCCGTTGTTCCAGCACATCCAGGAGGAACTGGCCCGTGATCCAGCGCCCGCGCGCAGGGCCGAACTATTGCGCGACATGGCCGTGCTCTACGAGGACATCGGCGATTTGCGCGAGGCATTGCGCCTGGCTCGGGAAGCGGCGGCACTCTCCAACGATGCCGGAATCCTGGCCATGGAACGCCGCCTGGAGCGTCAGCTTCACCCCCCGGATACCGTGGTGGAATCCCTGCGCAAGCGCCATCGCCGCCACGGGCTTTCGTTCGACACGGCCCTGGGCGTCGAGCACGACAGCAACGTCATTTTGGAGGCGGTGAATCCCACCCGACCCACGGATAAGGCGGACGCCGCTCGCGTGCTCAATTTCTCGGCCATGAAATCCTGGGGACGCAAGCCCGGACGACCTTCCCTGGAGAGCTTCTACGGCTACTACCGATCCGATTACTTCCGCTTCGAAGAACTGGATTCCGCCAGTCATACCGTATCCCAGAACCTGCTCTGGGAGCGCGCCAGCGCTGGCGGGCCGCTGAACCTGGTGGGCCGGCTCAACGCCACGCACTTCGAGAGTGCCGGCCACCGGTTGCTCTGGAACTGGGGCCTGGCGCCGGGCGTCTTCTATTTCCAGGAGCGCCGGCGCATCTTGTGGAGCGGCGGTGCCGGCTATCGCAGCACCACCTATTACTCCGGGGCTTTCGCCAGTCAGGAAGGGGAGGCCTTCGACATGAACCTCTCCGCCACCCGTTTCCTGGCCGAGGGCCGGCGCGAGATCGGCCTCGCCATCGAGGCCCAGCGTGAGGACCCCCAGGGTGCCAACCTGCGTTACTGGCAGGAGGCGGCGATCCTCCAGGGAAAACTGCGCTTCGCGGCGCCATGGAAGCCGGAACTCAGACCCCGCCTGCGCTACCACCAGCGCGACTACGACGCGGCCGCCCCGGGCCGTCCGCTGCGCGCGGATCGCCAGACCTCACTCGCGCTGGGCCTGGCTTGGAGCAGCCCCGGCCGCCACAGCCTGGAAATCAAGGGCGCCGTCCTGGAAAACCGCTCCAGCGACAGCGCCAACCACTACCGCAAGGGCACCTTCGGCATCACCTACGGCCTGCGGCTGTAAAACAGGGGGATGGGCCGGTCAAGGTGGTTTCTCACCATCTCGCTGGCCCAACCAAGGTGATGCCGATACGAATCCAGCCCTGCGATTGACCCCTGCGGTCCTGTCTTGACCCCCTCCCCACCTTCCTAGAATCCCGCGCTCCCGACGCGGGCCATGATAATCTCCGATCTGCTTTTCGGCAAGTCCACTCTCCCCGTTGCTGGGGAGGTCATCAACATGGCGGAGGTGCGCCATAAGGAGTTGGTGAACAACGTCGCCAACATGGACACCCCCTACTATAAAGCCCGCGATATCAATACCGAGGAGTTCAAAACGGTGCTCGGAGAAGCCATCGAGCGCCGCCACCGGCTCAACCCCTGGCGCTTCCAGATGAAGTCCAGTCGCGACGTGCAGGCGGCGCGCTCCTCCTACGACTTTCACATGCGTTCACTTGAGGATGTGCGCGCCGGGCATATTCGCACCGGTTTCCGTGTTCTAAAGCGCCAGGACGACACCCTCATGCGTCACGACCAGAACAACGTCACCCCTGAAGGCGAGATGGCCCGCCTCGGCAAGAACGCCAACACCTACAAGACCTTCATGTCGCTCGCCCGCGACGAGTTCCGCCAGTTGGAAACAGCCATCAAGCTGCGCGTGTAAAACCATGGCCGACTACTTCCGCAGCCTCAACGTCAACCCCCTGGATGTCAGCGCCTCGGCGCTCGCGGCCCACCGCGTGCGCATGAACACCATCGCCAACAACCTCGCCAACGTCAACACCACCCGGGACGAACGCGGCTTCAACAATGTCTTCCGCCGCAAGGAAGTGGTCTTCAAGACCGGCAATCCCGTGGTCACGGGCAACGAGCGCTACGGCGTGCGCGTGCGCAAGGTCATACCGGACAAGAGCGCGCTCAGGATTGAATACCATCCCGACCACCCCGATGCCGACCGCCAGGGCTACGTGAAGCTGCCCAACGTGCAGGTGCCGCTGGAAATGATTGACATGGTGGAGGCCTCGCGCGCCTACGAGGCCAACATCACGGCCATCCAGGTGACGCGCAACATGCACAACCAGGCCCTGGAGCTTTTGAGCTAGGAGGCCCGCCATGGAACTCTCCACCATTGACATTTTCCAGCCCAGCGTGAAGCCCATCGAGCCCTTGTCGGTGGCGGGTCCACCCCAGGCCGGGCCGCTTGACTTCAAGGTGGTCTTCAAGAATGCGCTCCAGGAGGTGAACGGGCTGCACACCCACGCCACGCGCCAAGTCGAGGCTCTGGCCACGGGCATGACCAATGACGTCTCGGGCGTGATGATGGCCGTGCGCAAAGCCGACCTCGCTTTCAATTTGCTGTTGCAGATCCGCAACAAACTCGTCGATGCCTACGACGAGATCAACCGCATGAGAATGTAGTCCGAGGGCGTTGAACCAACTCCGCGTCATCCTCGCCCAGTTCCGCGACCTGTACCTCAAGATGACAGGCGCGCAGCGTTTGTCCATCGCGCTCTTTGCGGGCGCCGTTTTCATCCTGCTGACGGTCTTCACCTTGCGCGCCACCACGCCAGGCCAGGACAAGGTGCTCTTCTGGAGCGTCGAGCCCGCCAAGGCCAAGGAAATCACCGACAAGCTGAACGAGCTGGGGCGGAAAAGCCAGTATCGCAACGGGGCCATCATCGTGGAGCCCAGCGCCGATACCGACGAGCTCATGATGGCTCTGGCCCAGGGCGGGCTGCTGCCCGAGGATCTGAGCTACGACTTCAAACGCCTGGTGGAGGACAACACCGGCTTCATGCTCACCAAGGGCGAGCGCGACCAGCGCTTCGACATCGCGCTGCAGACCGAGCTCGCCAAGATCCTGCGCAAGATGGACTTCCTCTCGGACGCACGCGTGAACCTGGCCCCCGAGGAAGAAAGCCCGCTGCTGAAACGCCATATCTCGCGCACGGCCTCGGTGGTGGTGACGGTGAAAGGCAAGCGCAGCCTGAAACGCAGCGAGGTCGAGGGCATCGCGCGGCTGGTGGCCAGCGCCGTCAAGGGCCTTACGCCGGACAAAGTATCCATCTCTGACTCCATGGGCCGCCCCTACAATTACAGCAGCGAGTTCAACGCCAACGACAAGTTCGAGCTCCAGGCGAAGCTCGAAGAAGAGTACAAGCGCAAGATCGAGGATCAGTTGCTCACCTATATCCCCAAGGTGGCGGCCACGGTATCGGTGAGCCTCGACCTCACGAAGCGCAAGAAGGAGATCAAGGACTACAACCACGTTGACCTCAACAAAGGAGCGCTGGGCGTGCTCACCCACACCGAGCAGGAAAAGGAGACCAGCACCAGCCGGGAGGGCAGCCAGGGCGTCACGGGCGCCGGCACCAACACCTCGGGAGAAGTCAAAGAGGGCGACGGTGGCACGAAATCGGATATGTCCAAGAGCCACAAGGACGAGAGCTTCGACAACAGCGTGGGCCAGGAGATCATCGAGGGCGACCAGGGCACCGCGACGGTGAAGGGAATCTCCGTCACCGTGGTGGACAAGAAATACAACGATAAATTTGACGCGGGCCGAAATCGCGGCGAGGACAACCTCGAATACGTGCAGCACAACTGGATGAAGGACGAGGTCGCCGCCGGCAACCCCCCCATCGAGTCCATGATCGCCAGCATCCTGGGGGTAGAGCCCGCCATCGTCAAGGTCACCCAGCAATCCATGATGCTCGACACCACGCCGATGAAACCGGGCGGGTTTTCGGAGTTCATGACCACGACGAACTGGACGCCGGTCTATATGCTGGCGCTCGCCCTGGTGGCGGGCTTCTTCATGTGGCGCATGGTGAAGCGCGCGCAACCCGAGGAGGAAATCCTCAAGATGCCCGAATACGAGGAAGAGGCGAAAGAGGATCTGCCGCCGCTGGTTGAACCCAAGGCCGATCCCAAGGTTCGCCAGGTCGAGGGCCGCATCAAGGATCTCATTGACGAGGATCCGGGCAAGGCGGCGAGCGTCCTCAAAGGCTGGCTGTCCGACAACTGAGGTTCCTTGGCCAAGAAGAAGAAAATCGACACGGCGCACCTCTCAGGAGTAGAGAAGTCCGCCATCCTGCTGGTGTCGCTGGATTCCGACACCGCCTCCAAGGTGCTGAGCCGCCTCGATCACGACCAGATCGAGATGATCAGCATGGAGATCGCGCGCACGGACGAGGTCACGCGCGAAGGCCGCGAGCAGGTCATCCAAGAGTTCTATGACGGGCTCAAGGAACGGCGCTTCATGGAGGAAGGCGGTTTCGACATCGCCAAGTCACTGCTGGAGCGCTCGGTGGACCCCAACCGCGCCAACCAGATCATCTCGAACCTGAAGCGCACGCTGCAGACGACGCCTTTCCATTTCCTGCGCAAGGCGGATGCCGAGAACCTGCTCACCTTCATCAAAGACGAGCATCCCCAGACCATCTCGGTGATCATGGCGCACCTCACGGCGGACAAGGCCGCCGAGGTTTTGAAAGGCCTGGCTCCCAAGGTGCAAATCGAAGTGGTGCGGCGCGTGTGCAAGATGGAGCAGACCAACCCCGACGCCATCCGCGCCGTGGAGGAGGGCTTGGAATCGCGCGTCTCGGCCTTCGTCAGCACCGAGCAGGAGGACACGGGCGGCATTTCCGCCGTGGCCGACATGCTCAACCTCACCGACCGCGCCACCGAGAAGAGCATCCTCGAGAACCTGGAGGAGGAGGATCCGGAGCTGGTGGAGCAGATCCGCAAGCTCATGTTCGTCTTCGAGGATATCCTCAACGTGGACGACCGCGGCATCCAGACGGTGCTCAAGGAGGTGGACAACGAGGAGCTGGCCACCGCCCTCAAGGCCGCCTCCGAGGAGCTCAAGGCGAAGATCTTCAAGAACATGTCGGAGCGCGCGGCGCAGATGGTGTCGGAGGAAATGGAGTACATGGGACCGGTGCGCGTCGCCGACGTCGAGGCCGCGCAGCAGCGCATCGTGGACGTGGTGCGACGCCTGGAGGAATCCGGCGAAATCATCATCCAGGGCCGCGGCGGCGGCGAGGATGTGATCTAACTCGCCGCGGCTGTTCCCAGGATGAACGGCTCATATTCTTTCTTCGCGGCGGGCGTTGGCGCCTGAACGGCGGGCATGGCTATTTTAAGATCCGGTTTGGGACTTGCCGTGGATCCCCGCAGCTTCAAGCTCGCGGATTTCGAAGGGCAGAAACAGGCTTTCCTGGAGGGTGTGCGCAAGGAAGCGGCGCAAATCCTGGAGAACGCGCGCGCCAAAGCCCAGGAGACGCTGGAGGGCGCGCGCCGCGCGGGCCAGGAACAGGCCCGTGGGGAAGGCGAAAAGGCCAAGGCCGAAGCGATGAAGCGGGGCTACGACGAGGGCCACAAGAAAGGCGAGGAGGAGGGTCGGCGCCACATGGAGGAACAACTGCGCGCCGGCGCGGAATCCGCGGCGCAGGCCTTGGCCGCCGCCGCCAGCGCCTTTGCCGAAGAGAAAACGCGCCTGCTCAAGGAGAGCGAAAACAGCCTCATTGACACGGCCTACGCGCTGGCGAAGAAGATCCTGCTCGTGGAGCCCGCCTCCAACCCCAAGGTGCTGCTGGCCCAGTTGCGCCAGGGCCTGGAGCTTTTGGGCACCAAAACGAAGCTTGAGGTTCGCTTGAACCCCGGCGATATCAAATTGGCTGAGAAGATTTTTCCCCAGCTCGCCGCGAGGATGGGAGAACGCGCCGACGTCAGTTGGGTCGCCGACGAAACCCTCTCGCCCGCCAGCGTGGTGATGAACGCCGGCGACAGCCAGTTGGATGGCCGGCTCGAAGAGCAATGGCGGCGCCTGCTCGAACAGGTGGGGCGCAAGGAGACGTGAGGGGCGAAGGGGACAGCGCTTTCGCGGCGGTGCTGGAGGCGGTCCGGCGCGCGGAGCCGGCCGCGGCGCGCACGCGCGTGAAGCGCATCACCGGTCTGCTCATCGAGGCCGGGCCTTTGCGCGTGCCGCTGGGCAGCCGGCTGGTCATCCACGCCAAGGCGAGCGGGTCGCGCGTGCCGGTGGAGCTGGTGGGCTTTTCCGAAAACGGCATCTTCCTCATGCCTTTCGCCAATTTCGTCGGCATTGCGCCCGGTGACGAGGTCACCTTCGAGACCAGTTCCCAGCTCATCTGGCTCGGCGAGGATATGCTCGGTCACGTCATTGACGGCGAGGGATCGTTCCTCGACGGCGGCAACGCGCCGCGGCCCGATCCGCGCCCCATCTACCGCGAGGCCCCACCGGCCCTGTCGCGCAAGCCGGGACGCGAACCCTTCTACACCGGCATCCGCGCCTGGGACGGCTTCCTCACTATGGGGCGCGGGCAGCGCATCGGCGTCTTCGCGGGCACGGGGGTGGGCAAGAGCATCCTGCTCGGCATGATCGCGCGCAACTGCAACGCTGACGTGAACGTGCTGGCCCTGGTGGGCGAGCGCGGCCATGAGGTCAACGACTTCATCGAGAACGCCTTGGGCGAGGAGGGCATGAAGCGCTCGCTGCTGGTGGTGGCGACCTCGGACCAGACCCCGCTCATGCGCCTCAGGGCCGCCTTCGTCGCCGCCGCCGCCGCGGAGTATTTCGCGGAACGCGGCGCCAACGTGCTGTTCCTCATGGACTCCATCACGCGCATGGCCATGGCGGCGCGCGAGATCGGGCTCAGCATCGGCGAGCCGCCCACGGCCAAGGGCTATCCGCCCTCCGTTTTCGCCATGATGCCGCGGCTGCTGGAGCGCGGCGGCAACTTCGCGCAGGGGTCCATCACCTCCATCATTTCAGTGCTGCTGGAGGCCGACGACCTCATGGATCCCATCGGCGACGCGGTGCGCGGGGTGCTGGACGGGCACGTGGTGTTGGACCGGGCGCTGGCCAACCGCGGGCACTACCCGGCTATCGCGGTGAACGACAGCCTGAGCCGCTGGATGAGCCAAGTCGTGGATGGGGATCATCAGGAGTTGGCACGGCAAGGGCGCCGGGTGCTCGCCGAGTACCGCGACGCCGAAGACCTGGTGAACATCGGAGCCTACGTCGCCGGCAGCAACCCCAGCATTGACGAGGCCTTGAAGCTCATCGGGCCGCTGCGCCGCTACCTCGCCCAGGGCATCCTGGAGCGGACGGAGCCCGGGGAGATCGTGACGGGGCTGCGCGAGGCACTCAAAGCGTCATGAAGCGTTTCGCCTTCCGGCTGGAGCGGGTGTTGCGCGTGCGCGAGGTCCAGGAACGCGCGCAAAAGAGCAAACTGGCCGTGGAGGTGGGGCAGCAGCGCGAACAGACGCGGCTGCTGGACGAGGCCCAGCACCTCAGCCTGGAACTCGCGCGCCGCTACGCGGGCCTCGGCCGGCAAGGGAGTTTGCAACCGCTGGTCTTCCGCCGCTTTCAGTCCTACCAGAACGTGCTGGAGTGGGCGGTGCGCGATCAGCGCCTCGTGCTCGGCGAGCAACTCAAGAAGGTGGACGCGGCCCGTGAAGCCTTGAAGCAGGCTCGTTGCCAAACCCAGATCTACGAGAAAATGAAATCCCGCAGCCGGGAGGCCTGGAAACGCGACATGGAACGCGAAGTCGGAAAAAACGTTGACGAGATATCGGGGACCAAAGCGGCCCGCCGCGAGCGCGGCTCCATGTCGCAAATCGCCATGGCGGTCTTCGCCGCTTTCTTCCTGGCCCTGCTCATTTTCGTCGTGACGCTTTTTTTCCTCGGACACCTCACGGGTCCGAAGCTGCGGCTCATCGCCAACGTCCTCGGTTACAAGGCCAAGGACTACGAGGGCAAGGAGCGACACTACAGCCTGGTGGTGGGCGAGCAGGCTCCCTACGTCATGCACAGCGCCACCCTGCACTCGCTCATGAAGATCCATGACGCCTATGATCGCCTGCTCGCCGCCGACGTTGACGACGAAAACGTGCTCACCAAGCCGGTGCAGGACAAGAACCGCGAGATCCTGGACCGCGTTGGCGGGCTGATCCTGCGCCACGCGGAGCTGGCGGGCAACGCCCTCAAGGACGTGGACCTGCGCGAACAGGATATCGCCATGCGCGAGCGGGCGCTCAAGGAGGGCTTCGAGAAGCTCGACAAGGCGGTGGCGCAGAAGCAGCAGGAGCAGTTCCTGAAGGCTCAAGACGACATCCTGAAGACCATGAAATCCCAGGACCCCGAGGACATCGCGCGCACCCTCACCGCCGGCAAAAAATTCGAGGATTTCGGAGCCACGCTGCGCGATCAGCGCGATCTCAAGGAGGCCGTGAGCCGCATCGCCAGCTACCTCACGCGCATGTCCCAGCGCCAGCGCGCCGGCGTCCAGGAAGCCCTCGGCCCCATGTGGATGAGCGCCGTCAACCGGCACATCGAGCGGCCCGGCGAGTAGCCGGCGCGGCTCCCATGAGCCCGACAGTCTTTTCTGAAGGCCCGTATCATTTCTTCTTCAGCGTTCGGCCCTTTTGGTATCACGACAGGGCCCCCGCCGTTCGCCCTGAGCCTGTCGAAGGGCGGGCGGCTCCGACGGCACGGCCCATTCATGCTTCGACAAGCTCAGCACGAACGGGCCTGGCTGCTGATACCGCAACGCAAAGGCGTGAACCACGGGCTGAACGCTTCCGTTTCTTCCTTTTACAGATCTGATGAGTTCAGGAAAGCCTAGTCCCAACACTTCGGGAGTTGAAGTCGTGAACATCAGCCAGCACGGGTTCTGGCTCAATGTCAGATCCGTGGAGTATTTCCTGCCCTTTCGGGACTACCCCTGGTTCCGAAACGCAAACGTCGCGAGCATCCTCAAGGTCAAGCTGGACGGGGCCGGCCACCTGCGCTGGGAGGATTTGGACGTTGATCTCAGCCTGGAAATCTTGGAGCGTTCCGAGTCTTTTCCTCTCATCGCGAAATCTTGAGCGGGTTGCCCACTAAAAGCACCGGATCTATGAGAAGGTAGGGCAAGGCATGAGACAAGATTTGGCAGGCGCTTGGGATCTCAAAGACCTGGAAAGCGGACGCAAAGTCCCGACCGCGCTGCCGGGGGACGTCTATAGCAGCCTCATCGAGGCGGGCGCGGTGCTCGATCCCTACTGGGGGACCAACGAAAACGACGCGCAGTGGGTGCGCGAGCGCGCCTTCGAGTACGCGCGCGACTTCGAGGTTGCGGACGAGCTCCTGGCCTGCCGGCGCGTTGACCTTGAAAGCCACGAACTCGACACCTGCGGCGAGGTGCGCCTCAACGGCCGGTTGGTCCTCAAGACCGACAACATGTTCCTGCGCCACCGCGCCGGCGTGCGGGAGCTGCTGCGCCCCGGCCGCAACCACATCGCCATCCGGCTGCTCCCGGCGGCGCGCGAGGCGGCGAAGCGCGCGCGCCGCCACCCCTATCCCGTGCCGTGGACACGCATCAACGCCGTTCCGCACATGAACTTCGTCCGCAAAGTGCCGTGCCATGCCGGCTGGGATTGGGGGATTTGCCTGATGACGAGCGGGGTGTACGGGGAGCTCGCCCTGGTGGGCAGCGCCAATGCGCGCCTCGACCACGTCAGCACTTCTCAAAAGCATCGCGCCGGGCGGGTGGAAGTCGCCGTGCGCGCCGAACTCGACGCCGCGCGCGCCGGAGCAACGGAGGTGGCCTTCGAGCTCGCGGGACAGCGCATCGTGAAAAAGCTGCGGTTGAAGCAGGGCGCCAACGCCGCCGTGGCCGTCTTCTCCATTGAAAAGCCGCGCCTGTGGTGGCCGGCGGGTTACGGCGCGCAACCGCTCTACGATCTCACCGTCTCTACGGGCGGGGAAACCGTGCGCAAACGCCTCGGGCTGCGGCGCTTAGAGCTCATCAGCGAGCCCGATAAGACCGGACGCAGCTTGATCTTCCGGGTCAACGGCGTGGATATCTTCTGCAAGGGCGCCAACTGGATCCCCCTGGACGCCCTGCCGGCGCGCCAGACTCCAGAGCGCTACCGCGAACTGCTCGCCGACGCGCGCCGCGTCCACATGAACATGATCCGCCTGTGGGGAGGCGGCCAATATGAGAAAGAGGTGTTCTACGACACCTGCGACGAGCTGGGTCTGCTGGTGTGGCACGACTTCATGTTCTCCTGCGCGCTGTATCCGGCGGACAGGGAGTTCCTGGATTCGGTGCGCCGCGAGGCCGAATACCAGGTGAAAAGGCTGCGCGACCACGCCTGCATCGCGCTGTGGTGCGGCGACAACGAGCTGGTGGGCGCGCTCACCTGGTACGAGGAGTCGCGCAAGGATCGCGACCGCTATCTGGTGGCCTACGACCGCCTGAACCGCACCCTGGCCGCCGCCGTCCGGGAAGCGGACCCCACGCGCACCTTCTGGCCCAGCTCGCCCTGCTCGGGGCCGGACGACTTCTCCGATGCCTGGCACGACGACCGCCGCGGCGACATGCACTACTGGTCGGTGTGGCACGAGCGCAAGTCCTTCGATGCCTACCACGAGGTGCGCCCGCGCTTCTGCTCCGAGTTCGGCTACCAGTCCTTCTCCTCCAAGGAGGTCGTCAAGACCTTCGCCGAGCCCTCGCAGTGGAACCCCACGTCACCGGTGATGGAGCACCACCAGCGCAATCCCGCGGGCAACTCCATCATCCTGGAGATGTTCTCGCGCTATTTCCGCATGCCGGGGGATTTCGACGGATTCCTCTACCTTTCCCAGGTCCAGCAGGCCCTGGCCATCAAAACCGCGGTGGAGCACTGGCGGCGCTGGCGCCCCCACTGCATGGGCACGCTCTATTGGCAGCTCAACGACAACTGGCCCGTGGCTTCGTGGTCCAGCCTGGAATACGGCGGCAGTTGGAAGCAGTTGCACTATCACGCGCGGCGCTTCTACGCTCCCGCCATCATCACCGCCGAGGCCACGAAGGACGGCTCCGTAGAGGTCTTCGCCGTGAGCGACGCCACGGCCCGGACGGAGCTGCGCGCCGAGGCGCAACTTGTGGACTTGAAAGGCTGCACGCTGCGGCGCTGGCGCTGGCGCGCCGTCTTGCCCCGGGCGGGCGCCTTAAAACTGGGAACCCTCCGGGCCGGGGAACTCCAGGGTCGCCCCGAAGAGCGTTTCCTGCGCCTCAGTCTGGAAGCCCGCACAGGGCGGGAGACGACTCGCCATAGCAACGACTTCTTCTGCGTCCCCTTCAAGCGCATGGAACTGCCCCTGGCGCAAGTGCGCGCGCAAGCCGTGGAAAAACAAGGACGCTTCCTGGTGCGCCTCACCACGGACCGGCCCGCCTTCTTCCTCACCCTGGAGACGCCCGGCCTCAAGGGCGTCTTTAGCGACAACAGCTTCACCTTGCTGCCGGGCGCAAAAATAGAGATCGAGTTCGAGCCGCGCGAAAAGACGAGCCTGGGCCGATTCCGCCGCGCGCTGGCGTTACGCCACTTGCGGCAGAATTATGAGCAGGAGGTGGTTTCGGGGTAGCCGAAGTGTTGATATTTGTGCTTTTTTTATTTATAGCCTGGCTAGAATATATTGCACAGATTTTCTGTCCATGAAGTCCGTCCAACCCCCCGCTTCGCTGCGCGGCAACAACAAGGCCACGCGGCTGTGCGAGCGCATCCGCGGCGAAGTCGAGAACGGCACTTACAAACCCGGAGCCCTGCTCCCCCCTGAAACCTCCCTGGAGAAGGTTTACGACGCGTCGCGGCTCACCATCCGCCGCGCCCTGAAATTCCTGGAAGAGATGGGCTATCTCGAACGCATCCCCCACCGCGGCGTCATGGTGGCCGCCGACTGGGGCGGCGCAGCCGCGCCGGGAGGGCCACGGCAACAGGGACGCGCGACCGTCATCGGCGCCGTGCTGCCCGCAAAGCCGGATGAGGGCCTGATCCGCATCCAGGAGGGGATTGAGGCGTATGCCCGGGAGCACGGGCTCATCCTGCGCTACTTCAACCTCCCCGAGGGGGCCGGCCATGCCTGGATGGATGTCGAGCGCGCTGAAGCCCTGGGCGTGCAGGGACTGGTCGTGCTGCCTTATCCGGGGGAACCCGAGACGGGCTTGCTGCTAAAACTGCGCGAGCGGGGAATACATATCGCGTGCGTGGAAAAGCGCGATCCCGCGTCGCCGCTGGCCTCCGTGGAACCGGACAGCGAAGCCGGCATGTACCGCGCGGTTCAGCATCTGCTGCAAAAACATCGTCGGCCGGTCCATTACCTGGGCATGAAGTGCGAGCATAAGACCGACTCCGACCGCTATGCGGGATACGTGAGCGCCATGCGCGATGCCGGGTTCCACAAGGAAGTCGAGGCCTGCACGCTGTTCAGCGAAACCGGCAGCGCCGATCCGCGTTACTGGCTGGAGGAACGCAAGTGGTTCCATGGCTTCGAGATCGCGCAAAAGCTGCTCAGGAAAGCGAAGCCGCCCCTGAGCGTCGCTTGCGTCAAGGACGATGTGGCCTGGGGGCTCTACCTCGCGGTCGAGAAGACGAAGCTCAAGGTCGGCAGGGATGTGTTCGTCACCGGCTTTGACGATCTGACCATTGCCGGATTCCTCGACCCACCGCTCAGCACGGTGCGCCAGGGCATGCGCGAGAAAGGCTACGAGGCGGCGCGCCTGCTGCAAGCGCAGATCGCCGCGCGCAGCCCCCAGAGCGTCACGGTGCGCATGCCGGTCGAGCTCGTCGTGCGCGGCTCGTCCTGAAATGTGGGAAGGGCCGGATGTGGAGGGCGGGGAAGGTGGCGGATCAGTACTCGTCGAGCCAGAAATCGAAGGGCTGGCTGGACCCCGTCCCCACCACGAATTCGTAGGTGCTGAAAGATCCCAGGTTCATTTCGAGAGAACCATGGCGCGTGTAGGTCGGATCGCGCAAGATGCCGATATGGCCATCGAGGAAGTAGGTGGGACGCGGCCCGAACTGCTCCTGCAAGTGCCAGGAAGCCGCGCCGATGGTGTTGTTGGGCCATCCGGAACCGCCGATATCCCAGGCCGTCGAAAGGCGGCGCGAACAGAACTGAAAGGGCGTGGCGCTGGGTCTGGAATAATGGGCGAGCTGCAAGGGTTTGATGGACATAGCCCCGCCGATAGAGGGGTCCGTGGCGGTGTTGGCGGTGGACTCCTTGTAGGTGAAGTAGAGCCCCTCGTAGGTGTTGCGCCAGAAACCGTTGGCGACGTCGCCGCCATGATCGTAACGGCCGCCATTGCCGGGATCATATTCGGGGATCCAGCGCACCGGAGAGGCCGGGCAGGCGAAGATGGGGTGCCCCGCCGTCCACCACGGATTTCCGGGCATTTTGCTGCCCACGTACGAGGACAGACATTTCTCGAGTCCGCGCATGTCCTTGCCCCAGTCCTCGTTGGCCATGGGCCAACCCTGCTGCCAGACGGGGAGCAGGTAGTAGTCCTCCTCGTAGGCGCCGACCGCATAGGCGACCTGCTTCAGGTTGCTGGTGCACCCCACCAGATGCGCGCTGGCGATGGCCTGGCGCAGCGCCGGAGCGAGCATCGAGATGAGGATGGCGATGATGGCGACGACGACCAGCAGCTCGATGAGCGTGAACAGGGACCGGCGGCAGGCGCGCGCGAAAAGGGGTTGGCTCTTGGGGAAGGACACGCTCTCCCTATTATACGTCCAGCGCTTGAAAAGTCAATATTGTCTATAAATTTATAACAATATGTATAATATAGAGTGTGAGCGCTTTTGCCTGGGCTGGGATGGTCATCCCCGGGACGCGGCTCCTGGCGACCTGCAAATTCCATGTACAAGAGCCATCGCTTGAATTTCAAATCCGGAATGGCCGATGCCCACTGGATCTGGACCGGCGAGCGCGCCAAGAACGCCTACGTCGGCTTCGCCAAACGTTTTCGGCTCTCCGCCGCGCCGCGCCAGGCGCGGCTGCGCGTGGCGGCGGACACGCTTTACAAGCTCTACGTCAACGGCCGCTTCGTAAACGCCGGGCCCGCGCCGAGTCGCGCGCCGCTGGCCAAGATGGACGAGTACGATATCGCCCCGTTTCTGGCGCGCGGCGAGAACAGTATTTTCCTGCTCTGTCTTTTCATCGGTCTGGACGTCAAATTCCGCCTGAAAGGAGAACCGGGAGTGGCCGTCGCCGTCGATCTCAAGCTGCGTTCCGGAGCTTCCTTAAGCCTGCGCAGCGACGCGAGTTGGGAGGCCCACCCTCTGACCTGCTGGGGTGCGGCCAAGGAAACCTGGCGCGAGACCCTGCCGCGCCGCACCTGGGCGCTCGGATACGTCGAGACGGTGGATCTGGGGGACGCGACTTACCAAGTCCTGGCGCGCTATGCCGGCGAGGATTACGAGTGTTCCTCCGCTGTGCGCCTGGATGTGCGCAGCCTGGCCTGTACCCCCGCCGTTTCGCCCGCGCCGCCAACTTACGTGGCGCGCGGGGTGCCCTTGCTCGCCTGGAAGATCTTCCCGGCGCGGCACGTCCTCGCCATGCACCGCGTGAGCCCCGAGGTGTATCTCCTGCAAAACGCCGCCCAGCGGCTGGATCACGAGCGGCTGCACCCGGTGTACGACGTGGAAAAGCAACGCATTCTCGACGCGCCCATCCTGCGCCTGGAGCGCCGGCCCGGCGAGCCGGGTTTCGCCGTCCTCTACGACCTGCTCAACGTGACGGCGGGGGATATTTCCCTTTGCGTCGAGTGCGACGCCCCCGCCACCGTGGACGTGGTTTTCTCCGAGAACCTGTTCGCGGGCCGCCCCCAGGCGGCGCGCGATGGCAGCCACTTTTACTTCCGCCTGCGCCTGCGCGCGGGCATGAATCGCTTCCGCACCTTTTTTGGTGGTGGGTTCCGCTACATCTATGTCGTGTTGAAGGATTTCGAGGGCAGCCTGGCGCTGCCCGCCCTCCAGGTTCACGAGAGCTGCGCCGCCCTGGACTGGCGGGACGCCTTTAGGACCGGGGACAGGGAGCTCAACGCCATCCACGCCATCTCGCTGCGCAGCATCGCGCTCAACACCCAGGCGGCCTGCCACGATTGCAACACCCGCGAAATGGGGGCGTACTGGGGCGATATCCTGTGGGTCAGCGACTGCGTGGGCCACATCACGGGTAACTTCGCCCACATGCGGCAGGCCTGCCTGGACATGATCCCGGAGGTGGCGGCCACGGGGCTGCCCCAGGCCAACCTCTACGGCTTCGGTCCCGTCCTCTTCGACTACGCGCTGATGCCCCTGCTGTTGTTGCGGCGTTATTACAATTACACCGCAGATTCCGAGGTCATTGCGGCCTGCGCCGACTCATGCCGGAACATCCTCGGCCATTTCGATGAGCTTGTGGGAAGCAAGGGTCTGCTGGATCTCTCCAGAAGCCGCCTGTGGCGCGAGGATGAAACCGGACAGAACGTGGCCTTCCTGGACCACCCTGGCCTCGGCTGGAACAACACGACCACGCGCCCCATCTACCGCGGCTCGGTGAACGCGGGACTGCAACTGTTTTATTTACTGGCTTTGGAGAGTCTCCGGGGATTGCCAACACAACTCCTGCCGGCGGCGAAGCTGGATCGCCGCATCCTGCACCTGCGGCAAGCCGTGCGCCGCGCCTTCTGGGTGGCGGAGGATGGGTTGATTTCGGATGGCCCACGATTATCCCCAGGCTGGAAGTGTTACTCCCAAATCGCCAACGCCCTGGCCGTCATGGCGGGGGTGCTGGAGGGAACAGAGGCCCGCCGCGCCCTAGAACTCGTCGCGCGCCCGGATCGGCATCCCCACATCGCCCAGGGCACGCCCTACAGCTATTTCTACCTCGCGGAAGCCATGAGCGCCAGCGGACTCGTGCCCCTGGCCCTGGAGACCGTGCGGCGCGAATGGTCCGTCATGCTGGAGAACGGAGCCACCACCACCTGGGAAACCTTCACCGGGGACAACGCGGACTCCTTCAACCACGCCTGGAGCGCGGTCCTGCCGTATCTCGCGCGCCGCGGCCTGCTGGGACTGCGGCCCGTGAAGCCCGGATATAGCGTGCTGGCCCTCCGCCCCTGCCTGGAGGCCCTGGACGAAACCGTGGTGCAGTGCCGGTTGCCCCAAGGCACGCTCAAGGCTGAATGGCGCCGCGTCTCGATTCGTTCCTGCGAATTCAAGATCGCTCTGCCGCCGCGCGTCACGGGTCTCATCGAGCTTCCCGGCCGCGCCCCGCGGAGATTCACCGGGCGCTGCGAGGCTATCGTCTTCTTTACGAAGGATTCCGGCGCAGGCTCCAAAGTCAGAAGGCAGAGAGGAAGCACCCCCCGCCACCGCCGCTGGCGGTTTTGAGCAGGACCCCGGCCGCGGCTTCATCGGCGGCGGGCGACGCGGACTTTTTGACGGTGACCGCGACGTTGGTTTTGAGGGCTTCGAACCATCTCTGGGCTATTTTGCGCTCGCCGCTTTCAGAGAGGTTGAAGCCGTCCTGGGTGTCGGTGCGCGCATCGAAGCCGGTGCTTTGATCCACCAGGAAGACGGGTGAGGCGGCGGAATGCTTGGCCGCGACCAGCGCTGGCAGAGCGGCACGCAGCGGCGCGACGTCGAACCAGGTGCTGGCGGGCGGCTGAGCCAGGAAAACGGCCACCGCGGGGTTGCCCGCGCGCAGGCCGTCAATGATTTTGCCTATTTCCTCGGTGGTGCTGGCGATGCTCTGCCCCTGCAGCGTGTCCACTGAGCCTATCATCAGCAAGGCGACGTCGGGCCGCGACTGGATGGCCCAGTCCTTGATAGAGGCCAGGATCTGCTCGGCGCGCCAGAACCAATGGCCCTCGTGATCCTGATCGAAAGTGCCCGCAAGGCTGGAGCGCTGCGAGCCCACGAAGTCCACCTGATATCCGGCGGCGACAAGCTGCTCATACAGATAGCGGCGGTAGGAGGAGCGCGGGGCTTCCCCTTGAGTCAGCGAGTCGCCAATGGGCATGAGCTTGATGGCTCCCGAATAGCTCAGGGTGCTTGCGGTGGCCGGCGCGGTGCTGGCGGTCGAGGTCGTCGTGGCTGGTACCGGAGCGGCCGTGGGCGCGGGCGCGGCGCTGGCGATGCCGCGCAGCGCATCCGACCATTTTTTGGCGATTTTGCGCTCGCCGCTTTCGTTGGGATTGAAGCCGTCCGTGGTGTCGGTCTTGGGATCAAAACCGCTGCTCTGATCTACAAGGATGACGGGCGAGGACGCGCTGTTCTTGGACACTGCCAGCGCCGGCAACGCGGCATTCAGAGGCGCTATGTCGAACCAGGTGCTGCTGGTGGGTTGCGCCAGGTAGATCTTCACGGCGGGATTGGCCGCGCGCAGCCGGTCCACGATGCCGGAAATCCTTTCCAGGGTGAGGGCTACGCTACTCCCCTGGATGATGTCCACGGATCCGGCGAGCAGCAGGACGGCATCGGGACGGCTTTTGGCGGCCCAGTCCTGCGCGTAAGGCAGCATTTGCTCGGCGCGCCAGAACCAGTGGCCTTCATGATCCTGGTCGAAATCGCCGGGCAGGCTGGAATGCTGGGTACCCACGAAATCCACCTGCAGGCCGGCGGCGAGGAGCTGCTCTTGCAGATAGCGGCGATAAGAGGATCGCGGGGCCTCGCTCTGGGTGATGGAGTCACCCAGCGGCATGATACGCAGCGCCGTGGCGGGAGTGGCCGTCGTGGTTGTCGTGCTGCCCGCTGGAGTGCTGGTGGCCACCACGGGATCAGGAGCTATCGTTGTGGTTGTCGTCACCGTGGTCGTGGTCGGTGCCGGTGCCGTGGTCGTCGTGGTTGGTGCTACGGTAGCCGGAGCCGGCTCGACGGTGGCCGTCGTTCCCCCGGAGACGGTGGTCGCGCTCGTGGCGCCGTAGATCCCGCGCAGCGCCGCCAGCCATTTATCGGAGATTTTCTTCGCGCCGCCGGCATTGGGCTGGAAGCCGTCGGCGGTGTCGCTGGAGGCATTGAAACCCGCGCTCTGATCCACCACGGTCACGGGAGAGGCGGACGTGCTTTTTTGAGCGGCAAAGTCGGGGATGGCGCTGTTGAAGGCCGCGGGGCTGTACCAGGTGCTGCCCACGACCTGGGCTATCAGCACGCGCACGGCGGGATTGGCGAGGCGCAAGCTGTCAATGATCTGCCCGATCTCGGCCAGGGTGCTGGCCACGCTCTGGCCCTGCAGGATATCCACCGAGCCGAGGTGCAGCAGCACGGCGTCGGGGCGCAGGTCCGTCGGCCAGCGCTGCGCTTCCGCCAGAACTTGCTCGGCGCGATAGAAATGGTAGCTCTCGTGATCCTGATCAAAAGTCCCCGTGAAGGCCGTCTTTTGCGTTCCCACGAAATCCGCCGTGATTCCCGCCGACTTCAGACCCTCCAAGAGCAGCTTGCGGTAGGTGTCGTCCCCGCTGGTGCCGCGCGTGATGGAGTCTCCTAAAGGCATGATGCGAAGCGTGCCGCTCACGGGGGCTGGTGCCGTAGTGGGCGCTGGAGCAGGTGCCGGAGCGGGGCTGGACGGCGTCGTGGTCGTGATCGTCGTCGGCTCCGTTGTGGTTACGGTCGCCGGCGGGGGCGTCAACACCACGCCATCGGGCAGGATGCGCAGGGCGCGTAGCTCGCAGGCATGGAAGGCCATCGTCAACTTTCCTCCCGCGGCAGTGAGCACCGCGTCGGTCGCGGCGTCTTGGACGGTTCCCGTGGCGGGCAGGACGATCTCCACGCCGGTCTTCGCTGTGAGACCGGTGTTGACGACGGCGAGATACAGGCCGTTGGAACCGGCATCCATGCGGCGCACCACCACCTCGGCGTCGCTGGACGCCCCCGCCAGTTTCACGCTTTGCAGCGCGGGCAGAGCCAGGAAGGCGCGGTTGAATTCCCTGGCGTAGCGCGGAAAGCCGCGTTGAAAGCAGTTGGAGGCGAGATACCCGATGAAGCGCGGATTGCCGTTGGCCATGGCGCGGGCCTCCGCCAGCATGCAGTAAGGTCCGGCCCGTTCCATGTCGGCAGCGAAATACCCCGTGGGACCGTCGTCCATCAGGGTGGGATTGAGGACGTTCTCGTTGAGAGAGTAATGGCGCATCATGGCCATGCCGTCCGGGGTGTCGAAGGTCTCGTGCCAGCCGTTGCCCGACACGGTGTAGGCGCGATTGAAAGTATAGCTCACCATGGCGCGCCGGGCGTTGCGATAGGTCTCGGGATCGGACCGGGGGGTGGAGTGGATCCATTCGTCCGGGGGGCCCTTGTCGGGGTTGGTGAGCAGGGCGGTGACATGCTCGCCGCTGGTCACGGTGGCGAGATAGCTCTTGGCCTCCCAGTACTGGAAACCCAGGGCCGGCAGGCGGCTGGTCCAGTAGGCCGCGTTGTCCGTGACCACCTGGTTGGCCTTCAGCAGGGGCCGGCCCGGTTCGGTGGCGTCGGCGGTGAGCAGCACGGTGGCGGCTTGACCCAGCTCAGTGCCGAGATAGTCGCGCACGTACTCCAGGAACTGGCGCCGCTTGGCGAACCACCAGGTGTGATAGCGGGCGAGCAGGGCAGCGTCGTTCTTGAGCTGGTCGCGGCCCGGGACGGCCCCGCCGTTGACCTCATTGGCGAAGCGCAGCAGGGTGGCGTCGGAAAAGCTGATGGGCATGCTGCTGCCCCGGGGGCGGAACCAGGCGCCCAGGAACTTGAGGTTCTTGGTCTTGTAGCGCGTAAGGGTGGCGTCCATGAGTTTCTTGACGTCAGCGTAGGTGTCGGGATCGGTGATGTCGGCGTTGGCTATTTCCGACCACCAGATCCCGGTGTAATCGCCGCTGTTGAACAGCGGCTTGCAGCGTTTCTGGATGCCGAGACTGCTGCTGCCAATACTGCCCGCGTACTCATAATAGGGCAGGACGTAGAAGTCGGACCCCTCCAGCATCGTCAAAATGTTCTCCCAGCGCTTAGGTGAGGAATGCTCGTAGCACCAACTGTTGCCGCCGTAGGGCGCGACGTCAAAGCCCTGGTTGTTGCCGAACTCCAGGAGGTCCTTGGCGAAGGTGTTCATCCCCAGGAACTTCATGAGACGCATCTTGTAGCGATACCAGTCCATTTCATCGGTGAGTCCGCGCTGGGTCGCGTCGCGGCTGGTGATCACGCCATCGCCCATCTCCTCCCTGAAGAACAAATGCCGGTGGGGCAGTGCGGCGGGCAACAGGCTGGTGGGGGTGTCCAGGCTGGAAGGATTGGGGACCTCGTAGAGGCTGAGGCGGGAAATCGCCGCGCCGTTGGAAGCGGGATCGCAGGCCTCCTTGCCCTGGGCGATGAGCACCCAGAACCCGTCCTGCGGCAAGTCGGGGCGCGCGCCAGCGTCGCGCGGAAGCTGAATGCCGGCGAAGCGGTCGTGGAGGTAGAAGAGGCTTTCCCAGGTCTCGTATTTCCCCGAGAGCGGCACGGCCAGCGACTCGGCGTTGCTGTTGACCCACCCGATGAGGGAGTCCCCGAGAGCGGCCCCGGTGTGGAAGCCGCGGCTGTATTCCCCGCCGCGGTTCATGATGTACAGGGAACGGGGCAGATCCTCCGGGTATTCCGCCCGCAACACATAAGCCTTGCCGGCGACAAGGCCCTTGCCTCGACCCATGCGATAAGCGAAATAGCGGGCGCCGCTGGCGTCCGGCGGGAGCACGCGGCAGTTGCTGCCGAGCAGGGTCTGAATGCGACTCGCTCCCGCGGGGAATTCCTGGAAGGGGTGCGGATCGGCGGCGCTGCCGCAATCTACTTGATCCACGAGGATCAGGCTCCCCATCCAGTCGCCGCTTTCCCCAGCAGCCACGCGGGGTACCAGGACAACCGCGAGCAGCAGCGCCGTGAGGCGGGCGACCGTGCCTTGGGCAACGGCGCGAAATAATTTATATATCATGTGTTGAAATATTTAAGACAAAATCTAATATTAACTATATGATTTTTTCATGCAGAGTCAATAGCCAGGGAGGATGAACCTTGAAACTTGCGCAGTTTTTTACTAATACACTGAATTACATGCTGTTGGGTGCAAAATCGGCAGCCACGGGGGATTCTCGATGCCGCCATAAAATATACATATTATATATTTTATTGTCTTTGCCCCCCCTCGCACATGCCGGATGGGAGATCGCGCCCGAGCACAAGGACCAAATCTGGGACACCAAAGAGGAGGTCCGTGTGGCGGTATCCGGTGATCCCAAGGCGGAAATCGCCTATCGGTTCAGCGCGGACCGCTATCTCGCGGATTGCGCCAGCGGAAAAGTGACCCTGGGGTCGGACGGAAAAGGCACCATCGCCCTCAAACCCCGCACACCCGGGTTTTTGACCTTGGAAGCCGAGTGCCGGGGGGAGAAAAAACTCCTGGGAATGGCCGTCTCTCCGTATCTCATCGCCTCCAGCGAGGACGCGCCCAAGGATTTAGACGCTTTCTGGGCCGCACAGCTCAAGACCCTGAAGGGCGTCCCGCTCGACGCGCGCTTAGAGGAAGTGCCGGGAAAAAGCGACGACAAGCAGACGGCCTACAAGCTCAGCCTCGCCAACGTCGCTGGGAAAAGGGTGTACGGGTGGATCTGCGTGCCCAAGGGCGCCGGGCCTTTCCCGGCCATCCTGCATCTGCCCTCTTACGGGACTCAGCCCATCTCGCCGGATCCCTGGAGCGCGCACCTCGGCGCCCTGGCCATCACGCTGTCGGTGCATGACTATGGGGTGGATGAGAGCCGCAGCTATCCGGAGTACGGAAAGTGCGGAACCAACCGCAAGGAGAACTTTTATCTCCCCGTGCTTTTAGGTTGCGTCCAGGCCGTGAATTACGCCTTCTCCCGCAAGGATTTCGACGGGCGCAGCCTAGCTGTGACGGGAGTGAGCCAGGGCGGCGGGCTGGCCCTGATGCTGGCGGGCCTGGACGTCCGCGTGACGCACCTGGTGCAGAGCGCGGGGGCGTTCTGCGATCACGCGGGCTTCCTGCATGAGCGCCCCTCCGGCTTCCCGGCCTGGGTTCGCAATGGCAAGGAGGCGGGTCAGGATACGCGCAAGCTGGCCGTGGAACTCGGCTACTTCGATGCCGCATTTTTCGCACGCCGCTTCAAGGGCGTCTCTTTTCACGCCATCGGCTACGTGGACCCCATATGCCCGCCCGCGACCGTCATGGCGGCTTTCAACAGCATCGGGGGGCCGAAGTACCTGCTGCACGGCCGCGATAAACCCCATGAGAACCACGCCGACTGGTGGGGGCTCCGCGAGTCCTTCTGGCGCACCTTTTTGCCTTTGCGGCCTCCCGCGCAGGGTTCCGAGGCCAAGCTGCCCAAGCTCGTGGTGGGGGGGCCAGCCAAAGCCAAGGTTAAAGAGGCGCTCAAGCTGACGGGCAAACTAGAGGGGGCCGGTGCCGGGGAGTTTCAATTTCACTGGCATAGCACATCAGGTCCAGCCGAAGCGCAATTCGAGAGCGAAAAGGCGCTGGCCAGCGTCGTTAAGTTTCCGAAACCCGGCCCGTATCGCCTGACGCTGACGGCGGACAAGGGGGACCTCACGCTGGCCGCAGTCCTCGAAGTCGAGGCGCGGCCTTGAGGTTTGGGCCGAAGAGGATTTTTACGGCTCATCCGAATAATGCGTGCTTTTAAAAAGTTTTCGCACGAGTCCACGATCTGGCAAGACGGAAGTCAAATCGTAATACCGGGGGGATTTTTCCACAGAGAACACAGATTAACACAGAAAACAATCAATCGGGGCTGGCCTCTTTAATCAGTGCCCATCGGTGTAATCTGTGGATAAGTCCGAGTTGATGACACGGAGCACCAGGAAAAAAACTGGGAGGAGACACCGCCAGAGGTACGCATTAGTCGGATGAGCCATTTTTACAGCATTCTGAGAGGTCTGACATGAGCCCGCATTTTTTACGGATCTCACAAGTTATGGTCTTTCTGCTGGCTTTGGTTCAGGGGATTGCCGGCGAAATCATGCTCGATCTGGGATCGGATTCTCAGAGATTGCTGGTTCAGATGCTTCCAAATCTGGGCGGGAAAATTACCAGCGTGAAAGATGGGAATGGCCGGGAATACCTGAGCCGCAGCCCGCGCCCTTACCGCGCGCGCAACTACGGCCTCAAGTTCGCCGAAGACACGGAGTTCGATGGCCTGGACGAGTGCTTCCCCACGGTCAGCCCCTGTGTTATCCCCTCCGGACCTTTTAAGGGCGTCGAGATCCCTGATCACGGGGAGCTCTGTCAGATTCCCTGGGAGGTGACCTCTGAAATGGCGCAACATTCGATGGAAGCCCAGGGCGTGCGACTTCCTTATCTCTTCCGGCGCACGATACTCCTTAATGTTATTGACACGTCCGTGATTTTCAATTATCGCGTCTTAAATCTTGGCGACCAGCCCATTCCCTATATCTATGCCTTTCATCCTCTCTTCGAGGGCCGAGATAACATGAGGCTCGACATCCCCGACGAGACCCCGGTTCTCGTCCCCTTCTCCAGCGGCGATTTCCTGGGGAAACCGGGCAGCGTGATGCGCTTTGGCGATCTCAAAGACGGCGCGGGCCTGCCCTTCAAGGATAACGTCTTTAAAAAGAACAGCGGCCGCTTCTGGAAGTTCGTGGCCGGCCCCCTCAAGGTGGGCCAAACCGCCCTGCATTTCAAAGAGGGCGACGGCGTGGCTCTGGAGTGGGATCGCGACGTGCTGCCCTACCTAGCGGTGTGGTGCACGGAGGGCGGCGTGATGAACCTGCATCACATCGGTCTTGAGCCCACGACCGGCCCTGACGATGATCTCTCCGTGGCCATGAACCGGGGAACCGCGAGGTCGCTACCCGCCCGCGCCGCCCAAACCTGGAGTATCCGCTTGCGCCTGTTGGGGCAGGGCGAGGCGGCACCACCAAAGCCGGATCAAGACGTGAAAGTGCGCCGCAGAAAACTTTCCGACTGATGAACATGGGCAGCTATCGCAACCCCATCCTCACGGGCTTCCATCCCGATCCCACGATTTGCCGCGTGGGTGAGGACTACTACCTCGCCACCAGTTCCTTCGAGTATTTTCCCGGGGTGCCGCTCTTCCACAGCCGCGACTTGGCGCATTGGCGTCCCATCGGCCATGCGCTCACGCGCCGCAGCCAGCTCGATCTGAGCCGTATCGGCAGTTCCAGCGGCATCTTCGCCCCCACCCTGCGCCATTTCGGGGGAAAGTTTTACCTCTTCACCACCAATGTTGGCGGTGGCGGCCACTTCTATGTCACGGCGGACACCCCCGAGAGTCCCTGGTCGGAGCCCGTGCCCATCGAAGGTCCCGGCTTCGACCCCGACATCTTCGTGGATCATGACGGCACGGCGTATTTCTGCCGCGAGGACATGGAAAAAGGCGGTATCCATCAATGGCGCCTGGACCTCACCACGGGCCGCCTGCTCGGCGAGGAACGGGTGATCTGGACGGGACACGAAGACCGCCTCTGCGAGGGGCCGCACCTCTACCGCATCGGAGAGTGGTACGTTCTGCTGGCTGCCGAAGGCGGAACCCATCGCGGCCACATGGTGGTGGCGGGACGGTCCCGCTCGCCCAAGGGCCCCTTCGAATCCTGCCCGCACAACCCCATCCTCACCCAGCGCGGGCGCGTTCATCACCCCATCCAGGCCACCGGCCACGGCGACTTGGTGCAGGATACTCAAGGCCGCTGGTGGATGGTATTCCTGGGGATACGCCCGGTACAGCGCTATTACAACGCCTCCCATCATCTGGGGCGGGAAACCTTTCTGGCACCGGTTTTCTTCCAGGACGGCTGGCCGGTGGTGAACGGCGGCCACGCCATCGAGTTGGCGATGAAGGCAGACCTGCCGCCGGCCCACCCCTGGCCAGCGCCTCCCGTCCGCGACGATTTCGCGGGCAGCGAACTCGACTCCTGCTGGAACTTCCGCTTCAACCCCGATCCCGCAAGCTGGAGCTTGCGCGAGCGGCGTGGCTGGCTGCGCCTGCACGGGCTCGCGCGCACCCTGGACGAGCCGAGCGCCCAGGCCTTCGTGGGCCGGCGCCAGCAGCATTTCCACTGTCGCGCCACGGCGCTCCTCGAATTCACCCCGGGCCGGGCCGGAGAGGAAGCGGGCCTGTGCGTGCTCATGAACGAGCGGCACCACGCGGAGGTGTTTCTCGCAAGAGGAGCCGCCGGGGTCGAGCTGTGCGTCCGGCGCAGAATTGGCGATCTCTCCGCCGTCCTGGCGCAAAGACCCTGGTCCGCGCCGCGGGTCATCATCGAGGTGCGCGCCAACGAACACGACTGGAGCCTGGGCTACATCGAAGAGGCCGGGGAGTTCCGCCCCCTGGCCGGAGCCTCGACGCATTACCTCTCCTCGGAGGTGGCCGGAGGCTTCACCGGGACCTACATCGGCATGTTCGCGACGGGCAGCGGCAAGCCCGCCAGCGCGCCGGCGGACTTCGACTGGCTCGACTACAAGGCCGAGGGCAGCGACATCACAACCCCCATTTGCTCTTGAGGTAGCTCTCCACGGACGCGCGATCCGTGTCGGTGAGAGCATAGTTGTAGAGGATGATTTCGGCGATGTTGCATTTGCCGGAATTGCTGGCACCCTCCACCCACACCCAGCCTACGGTGAGCTTGCGAGTAAACCCGGCATCCGATGGGTCCATCGGGCCGCCCGTGCCGGTTTCGTTCTTATCCAGTGTGCCGTTAACGTATTGATCTGTGACCCCGCCGGTTTTCACACGCTGAGTGAGGTACCTATAGGTGCCTGCGCCGAAGTCCGGGTCATTGGCGGCGTTCTGGAGCGAGAAGGCTTTGACGCGGGACTTCAGAGAGTTGAAGTTGACGTAGAAGTTCCAATTGCCTTCGGCGTCATTAGACTGGGAGTCGCCCATGAGTCCGTAGGAACCCGAGCCGTCCTTGACATTGGCGACGATAAACAGGCTCAAATACTGGAGGTTCGTGGAAGATGTGGCCGAGATCTTTAGCGCATGCGACCCGTCGAACTTCACCACGGTGGCGCTCGGGAGGTTGTTCCCCGACTCGGTTATCTTGGTGGGCTCGGTGTTGCCGCTGTCGGTGACGGCGTTGTTGCCGTTGCCGCTTTTATCATTCCATTGATAGACATTGCTGCTGGACCCGGTGTAAAGGGTTCCCGAATCGGAGGCGTCCAGCCACACCACGACGTTGCTGGAGGATGGCAGCGTGGTCCCAGAGTTCTCCGAGGACTGGGATAGAATGTACCAGCTCGTTCCGTCGCAGGCCACCGAAAGATGGGGATAGCCGTTACCCGTGGTGGTGAGCTTGACCTCCACCTGGCCGTCAATCGTGCCGCCGCCGCGCACCAGGACCGTGTTTCCGGAGCTCACTTTCTTGATGTAATACATGCGTCCCGTCGAGTTCGCGGCCGTAGGCAGGGTCAGGGTGATGTTGCCTCCGGCGGCAGCCGCATCGGCGAAAATCATGGTATTCCCGCTCAAGGTGGTGTTGGCGCTGACGGATTGCCCGGTAAATCCCAGCGTGCCCGAGACGTGCAGGGAGTGGCTGGGAGTGGTCGTTCCCAGACCAACGTTCCCGCTCACATAGGCATTGCCGAGGATATGGAGGTTGGTGGAGGGGCTGGTCGTGCCGATGCCAAGTCCCGTGGTATTCAGGAACGCTTCAGCTCTGCCGTCGGCATTGGCATCGAAAGTGATATTCCCTGAGCCTTTGAGGTCGCCCCAAAGGCTACAGCAAGGCAGCAGGCAAACGGCCCAAAGGATGTTTGGCAATCTTCGCATGACCCCCGCCGCAACCCCTTGTATTTTACGCCTCAGTTGTGAAAAACAAGGCGGACGAGGCCTTCAGCCGGGAAGCCTTGGAATGCATCGGCGCAGTTCAAGGGGGGGCTTTGGATTTTCCTTCCGCGGCAACGACCTCAAGGGTATAGCCCTTCCAGTCCTTGCCCCCGGGGCCGGAGGCGCAGACATCGAAGGTGAAGTTGCCGGCCTGCGCTGGAGTGCCCGAAAGCACGCCCTCCGGGGTAAAGCTCATGCCCTGGGGCAGCGCGCCTTTGAAGGACCATGCGTTGGCATTATCGGCCTTGAAGGCGAGGGGACCAAAAGCCACGCCCGCGGGAAAGGGTGGGATCCAGGTCGGGGTGACGATATGCGGCGCGTTTCCTTGTTTTTCCTGCGGCACGTTTCCCTCCGCGCTCGCGGCGGTCGGTGCCTGGGGCGTCTGCGCCGCCGGGGTGGTCACGGCGGGCTTGGAGAAAGGCCAGCGCCGCGGCTCGGGACTCGCGCCCTTTGGCGCTTCTCCCGCAACGTGAAGCGCCAGCATGGAACAGGCCGGCAGATCGAGGCTCAATCGCCCCTCCGCTGCTGATTTCAGCGCCTCGCCCGTGGCGGCGTTGGTGATTTTTCCGCGCACCCGCAGCTTCACGCCGAGCCCCTGGCGGTCACGCAGTCCGGGGTTGATGACGGCATAATAAGTCCCCTGCGTCCCGGCGGGAATCTCGCGCACCACGACCTCGTCGTCCTCCACCGCCGACTCCAGCACGCTGCTGGTCAAAGCCGGCAGGCTCAGGAAGGCCGCATTGAAAGCGCGCACGCGCTCGGGAAAGCCGCGGTTGTAGACATTCGAGGTCAGGTACAGGAGATACCGCGGATCGCCATAAGCCATGCTGCGCGCCTCCACCATGGTCTCGAAGGGTCCGGTGTAGTCCATGTCCGACGCGAAGTATCCCGTGAGGTCCCCCATCTCGTCCTCGTTGAGGGAATAGTTACGCACCACGGCCAGCCCCGACTGGGTGCGGAAGCGCTCCAAGGCGCTGGGCGAAGCCACGGTGTAGGAACGGTTACAGGAATAGGTGAGCAAGGCGCCCGCGCCGTCGCGATAGTGGTCCGGGTCGTAGGGCGGACAGGCGTGATGGAATTCATACTGGTTCCAGGGCTTGGGCCAGCGCAGCAGGGCGGCCAGATGCTGATCCTCGCGCACCACGTCGCGGAAATCCACGGTTTCCACCCAGGCCCCGCGGCGGTTCTCAGGGAGAGCCAGCAGCGACCTCCAGGCTTCGGGATCGTCACTGACCACGGTGCGCTTGTCGGGCAGGAGCTGGAAACCGCCCTCGGTGTAATCGCCGGTGAAAAGCACTACAGCCTGGGGGCCGGCGAGCTTTTGCATGTGGTCGCGCAGTTTTTCGAGGAAAGCCTTGCGCTGCAAGAACCACCATTCGTAATATTTCCCGAGCAAAGCGGCATCGCCCTTGAGCCCCGCGCGCGTCGCGGGTTGCGGCAGTTTCAACTCCGCCGTGAATTTTCCCAGGGCCTTGTCGGAAAAGCTCACCGGCCAGGCCGAGAGGCGCGCCCGGAACCAGGCTCCGGCAAAAGCGACCTTGCCGGCGTAGGGGGCCACGGTGCGGTCGAGGATATGGATGGCCTCCGCGACGAAGTCGGGATCGGTCACGTCGCAGTGGGCGTTGTTGCACCAATGCAGGTCGGTGAAGCTGTTCCCGCCGTCGAGTTGCTGGCAGCGCTTTTGCGTGCCGATGGCTTTCGTTTTATCCTGGCCGATGCTGCCGTAGTATTCGTAATAGGGAAGCAGGGTGAGGCCCAGACGCTCCGCCAGGCCCGCGATTTTTTCCCAGCGATCCGGGAAGGGATGCGTATTGTACCAGGTGCCGTCGGCACGGTTGTCGGGATTGGGCATCCAGCCCTGGTTGTGGCCGAATTCGAGCAGATCCTTGCAGAGGGTATCGGTGCCCAGGAAGCGCAGGGTGCGCGCGCGGTACTCGAACCAGGTGGCGTCGTCGGGGGTTCCAGGCTCGGGGTTATCAATGACGTTGTCGTACATTTCGTTGCGGTCGGCCACGTAGCGCCGCGGCAGCTCCGCGGGCGGAAGGCGCAGACTCACCGCAAAGTCGTCCGGACGGTTCACCTTGAAAAGCCGGATGCGGGAGACAGCGGCACCGGCGCAGAGCGGCTGATTGGAGCTTTTGGTCTGCAGGATCTGCACCCAGAAACCGTCCTCGGGCTTGAGGGGGCGCGGCGTCTTCCAGCGATCCAGTTTGCCGTCCACGGTGCGGTGTTGCATAAAAAAGAACTGCCGCCATTGCTGGAAGTTCCCCGCCAACGGCACTTTGAGGGACTCGGGATTCGCGGGCACGTAGCGCCCGTGCAGCACGTCGCCCACGGTGGTCCCGGTGTGGAAGCCGCGATTGGTCTCGCAACCGCGGTTCACCACCCAGACGGTGCGGGGCTGGTCTTCCGGATATTCGATGCTGAGCAGGTAAGCCTGCCCGGCTTCGAGCTTCTTCCCCGCGCCGATGCGCCAGGCGAACATCTTGGGGTCCGTCTCCGCCGCGGGATCGTTGGGCAGGACGCGACATTTCTTCCCCAGGATTTCCTCGACCTTGCTGGCACCTTCGGGACTCTCCTGAAAGAGGTGCGCGCCGCCGGCACCCTCGGACCCCGCCACTTCATCCACCAAACTGAGGTGGCCCGCCTTGGCCAACCCATCGGGATCCAAGGGGTTAGCTGGATGAGAGGGGTGGCTCAGCGCCACGGGAGGGGGGAGTGCCTTGGTCGGAGATTTCGCGGCTCCAAGAGCGGCAGGCCAGAGGCCGACCAGGAGGAGCAGCCACGCCCAGAAATACTTCAGGGTTCGCGAAGGCGAGGTCGCGGGAGCTGTCAGTAAGGCCGCATTCATCAGAGCATCCTCCGATTCCATGATATTATTTATTAACATGATGTCAAGTAATACAACAAAAAATATATAACTTATAAATATTATTGTCTATAATTTTCCGGCCCTGGCATTATCCGTGGGCATCGGGAAATGGAACCTTGAAAACAAAAAACGGCCAACTGGAAGGCCGAGGCCTTAACCGCAAAAGGCGGCCAAGCTATTGTGCGCAGCCACGTTACCGTAAAAAAATCGCGGAAAGCCGCTGTTGAAAAATGCGCCAATTGGTTATACTAAAAGTATGAAAACGGCCATCTCCCTCCCCGACCCCATTTTTCAAGAAGCCGAACGCTTTGCGCGGCGTGCCGGGAAGTCGCGCAGCCGGCTTTATGGCGAGGCGCTGGCGGAATACCTGGAGCGACACTCGTCCGATGCCATCACGGAGACCCTGGACCGCGTCTGCGCCGGTCTCGACCCGGCCGATCCCTTTGCCGTGGCCGCGAGCCGCCGCGTTCTCCAGAATACGGAGTGGTGATCCTCCAGGGCGAGATCTGGTGGGCGGATCTCCCAGAACCCACCGGCTCGGGTCCAGGGTTCCGGCGTCCGGTCGCGGTAGTCCAGGGCGATGCCTTCAATCGCAGCCGTGTCGCCACCGTCGTCGCCGTTCCGCTCACCAGCAACCTCAAGTGGGCGGAGGCGCCGGGCAACGTCCTGGTGCCCGCGCGCCTTTCCGGGTTGCCCAAGGACTCCGTGGCGAACGTCTCGCTGATCACGGCCCTCGACAAGCACCTGCTCACGGATCGCGCCGGCAAGCTCCCGGATAGGCTGTTGCGGCTGATATTGGCCGGCATAGACGTCGTCCTGGGGCGGTGCGGGAATGCATAAGAGACGGCTCCTCGGAACCTCGGGGAGCCACGCCCTCATCTTCGCGCTGGACGTGATCCTCTGCTTCCCGGCCGTCGCGCTCGTCACCGCCCGGCTTGACTACAGGTTGGATGTCCTGGTGCATTTCCTGCCCTACTACATCCCGGTGGTGGCGGTCCTGATTTTCATCAACTTGCTTTTTCGACAATTCAAATCCTTGTTCATCCCTGGGGCCACCCTATTGGCTTTGCTGATCACAACCCGCCCCTACTACCTGCCCTGGAAAGGCAACGCGTCCGGGCCGGGGATCCGCCTCATGCACCTCAACGTGAACTGGTACGTCAACCAGAATTTTGATCGCGTCTTCGATTTGATCGCGCAGGAGCAGCCGGAGATCCTGTGCCTCCTGGAGATCGGGCGCGCCTGGCAACGGAAAATCGAGGAGCTGCCATTCTCTCATAAGTTTTACGAGCTCAGGGACGATCCCTTCGGCATCGGCGTATTCTCCAACCTCGAAATCATCGAGCCACGGATCGTCTATTTCCAGGCCAATCGGCTGCCCTGCATTCACTTCAAAATCCGCGTGCAGGACCGGCTCGTGGAGCTGCTCTATGCCCACAACTACCCGCCCCTGAATGGCGGCGCTTCCTTCGCCAGGAACGATCAGACGCGGAACATGGCTCAATTCATCCGCGATGGCGGAAATCCGTTCTTCATTCTTGTCGGCGATTTGAACGTTACGCCCTGGTCGCCGCATTTTAAAGATTTGCTCGACACCACCGGCATGGCGGATGCGCGCTGGGGGCGCGGCATCAATCCCTCCTGGCGCTGGTTTGACGGGCTCTTGCGTCTGCCCCTCGATCATTTCCTGTACGGCAAGGGCATCGCCGTCCGCGATCTCCACATCGGGCCGTCCTTCTATTCCGACCACCTGCCGCTGTCGGTGAAATTCGACCTCGCGCCTTAGTCAGGACTCCTTTTGCCCGCCCCCGGCGAATTGACGCGCACAAAAAGCAATTACAACTTGCACAGGGATCATGCCTTATTATTGCGCAAGCTGATCACGGAAATGTACGGGGAATAATTGGGCCCTGGGCCGGATAAACCCTACCCCTTCCCATGAAAATCTTCGTCTCCACCCATCCCTTCGGCTCCGTGGACGCTGAGCCCATGGCGCTGCTCCAGAGAGCCGGGCTGGAGGTCGAATGCAATCCCTACCAGCGCAAGGTGACTCGGGAGGAGCTGCAACGCCATCTTGCGGATCGGGACGGGCTCATCGCCGGGACCGAGACGCTGGACAAGGCGGTGCTGGATCAGGCTCCGAAGCTGCGCGTCATCGCGCGCGTGGGCATCGGGGTGGACGGCATTGATTTCGAGGAGGCGCGGCGCCGCGGCATCCTGGTGACTTACACGCCCGAGGCCGTGACCCAGGCCGTGGCCGAGCTCACCGTGGGGCTCATGCTCTCCCTGGCGCGCGGGATCCCCGTCATTGACGCCAGCATGAAGCGCGGCCAGTGGAACCGCCTTATCGGAGAAGAACTCCGGGGCAAGACCCTGGGCCTCGTCGGCTTCGGGCGCGTGGGCCGCCGCGTGGCCAAGCTGTTGCAGGGCTTCGAGATGCGCCTCCTCGCCAATGATATCGTCCCCGACGAGGAAGCGGCGAGCCACCTGGGCGTGAAGTTCGCCTCCAAGGAGGAACTTTATCGCGCGGCGGACTTCCTTTCCCTGCACGTGCCCAAGACCTCGCTCACCGCCGACCTCATCAACGAAAAGACGCTGCACGAAATGAAGCCCGGCGCCTGTCTCATCAACACCGCCCGCGGCGGCGTGGTCAACGAGAACGACCTCTTCAACGCGCTCTGGGAGCGGCGCATCGCCGCCGCCGCGGTGGACGTCTTCAACATCGAGCCCTATATCGCCGGGCGGCTCTGCAAGCTCGACAACGTCCTGCTCACCAGCCACAGCGGGTCGTGCTCGCGCCAGGCGCGCTCCATGATGGAGCGAGGGGCCGCCGAGGAAGTGGCGCGCTTCTTCAGGGGAGAAAGTCCGCTCTTTCCCGTGCCCCTGGAGGCCATGCGCATGGAGAAGGCGCGCAAGGTCATCCCCATCAACGCCGACTGGCACGAGGTGCGCAGCAGCGCCGTGGCGCGGAGCGAGGATCGCTACAGCCTGTACCGCCGCCTTTGGGGCCAGTATCCCACGCATAACATCGTGGCCGCCAATCCCCTGAACCTTGACATCGAGCTGATCCATAATCCCCCAAACCCCGGATGCGAAATGCTGGAGGCCTACCTCGCCGCCCCGGGCGCGGGCAGCCGCTTCATGGACGAGGGGCTCTACCAGGCGATCATGAAAGAACTCGCCACCTTCCAGGACCCCGCCGCCGTGAAATTCGGCTTCCGCGGCGACGCGCTGCACCACCCGCTGCTGGCGTCCTTCGTGCGCCAGGCCAAGCGGGCGGGCTGCATCGAGGCCATCCTCTCCACGCGCGGGCGCATCCTGGACGACGCGCTCGTCCAGTCCCTCATCGAGGCCGGGCTCGACTCCGTGAGCCTTTTCATCGAAGGTCGCAACAGCACGCCGGAAACCCCGGGCCACGACATCGAGGATATCTTGCGCGCCTGCGAGACCCTGAACCGCGTGAAGTTGCGGCGTGTGCTGGCGCGCTCGGTGCGGCCACAGACGCGCGTCGTCACCGAAATGGAGCTCGGCGACACGGCGGGAATCGAGGCCTATTCAAAATTCTGGGGCCACTGGGCCGACGCCGTCACCGTCACCGAGCGCTGGACCCAGGGAGGCGGAGCGGACCGCAAGGCCGAATGGGCCTGCTCGCGCCCGTGGCAGCGCCTGGTCATCACCTGGGAGGGCCGCATCGTGCTGTGCAACTACGACCTCGCCGAGGAGCACGTGCTCGGGCGCTTTCCCGAAACCTCCATCGCGTCCGCCTGGCGCTCCCAGGCCATGCAGGACATGCGCCAGGCGCACCTGGAGAATCGCTCCGGAAGCGTGCGCCCCTGCGCGGGCTGCCCCATGCGCCGCAACGAAATCGCCAAGCTGGCGCGCTGAAAAGCGCTGCTCCTGCTTCCATCTGCTTATCTTGCGTCACGACTCACCGCGCGGGGATTCCGATGAAGCAGGCTCTCAATGGCTATCGCCAGAAGCGGCGAATCCTGACGCAGTATGCCCAGGGACACGCGGCCCTCAAGGTATTGAGGTATTGGCGCAAACGAAGGCGGCGCGATTGACATTGCCATCACGCGGCACCGATTTCTTCCACCGCGATCAGACAACCTTCGGCGAGATTGTTTTCAAAAACGACCAGGTTGACACCGCTACCGGTGGCCGAGGGGACCAGAAGTCCCTGGAACCCTGCCCTTCTGGCGTGGAGGCTGACAGCCTGAGTCATGGAGGTATCCGCCCTGACCAAGGCATCTTTTGATAACCCAAGTTTCGCCAGCACGCTGGACTGGGTTAAATCGAGCACCCGCCGCAGTTCGATCCTGATCCTGGCGAAGGTCAGAGCCCCTTGGAGGTCAAGGCGCGCGGCGTGACGGCCCAACTCCAGAAGGGCGACTTGCAGATTTTCGGAAGTGTAGAGCACCCCCGTTTCGCCCGTCAAATGCCAGCGCCCTGGGTAATAGCGGTTGCCTTCCGTGGAGAGGACCTGTTCACGCAGCGCCGCCGGAACGACCCGGAAAACGGAACCTGAATAGGTCCGTGGCGAGAGCCCGGCCAGCGCAGCGAGCTTCGGCACCGGCAACATGCCTCAGGAATAGATGCCCCACTCCAGCATGCCCAGCACGCTTTTTACCTGGTCCAACTCTCCGCGGGACAAGCGGTCGGCGGGCCGCTCCCCCCCCAATGTCGCATTGGGAGTCAGGAACCAGGCCTGGAGCGCGCTTTTCTTGAGCAACCGGGAGGCCAACTGATGGATGATCTGCAGCTTCTCCAGGGAGCGAAGAGCGGTTTCATTGGGTTGCGCGCTTCCCTCGGCCCAGCGCTGAATGGTCTTGGGGTTGACCGCCAGGCACGCTGCCAGAGCCCGCGCGCTCAAGCCTAGTTCCGCGCAATGCCGGATGGCAAGACTGGGCTCACTTCTCTCCAAGACTTTGGTCATGTTGCCTCCACTCTCCAAGTATAATGGCCACTGGGACATTTGTCAAGACAGATGTCCTAGCCCAGGAGTCTGGGGATCGCGGGCGGGAACCAACCTCGCCATTTCGATCCACCGGCGATCCGTTTGTTCTACGCGGCGTGGACCTCGACCTCCTGTGACCAAGGCAAGGTGTTTCCACCCTGCCCGGCCAGGTCTTCTAGAGGAGCGACCGGATCAAGCGGCGTGCTTGGCCTACCATATAGAAAGGCTGTCAAGCGACAATTATCCTGTCCGGTGGTAACGGGGGGGCGAGGTGGGTCTCCGGGCATAAGCGCTAACTTGTTTGGGATTTTCGAGTATTTTTGGCACATTCTTTAGAAAGTCCAGAAAGTTGATTTTAAAAAATACCAATAAAAATGCATCTTTCGTGTCTTTGGCGTCCTTGACAACCAATCAAGTTAGCGCCTATGGGTCTCCGGGGTCGGACCAGGCTAAGTGATTGATACTCAAATTGATAGGACATAAAACGGGCCTTTTTTGGGCCTTATTCGTATGTTTTGACCTCCCTAAAAGTGGTTTTAAGGATTTTTTGGGGACTCCCTGCGCGCGTTTAATGAAAAAACTCAAGCTCACGCCGGGTTGCCGGAGCTTTCCTCCGAGTTCCTCGTCCTTCGGGGTCGGACCAGCCCAAGTCTTGTTTCGGGTCATCTTGCGCTAAAATCACGGTTGTTCCGTGAATCCGATTTCCTATCGGCTTGAGTTCCGTTGCTTACATATCCCATGGCGGAGGACCGCTGCCTTTGTTAGGTGATGCGGCTCACAAGGAGCTCATCGATAACCTGAAAAATATCACGGCCATCCTTCCAAGACCCTCGGCCATTGTCGTCATTAGCGCCCACTGGGAGGCCTCCAAACCAACGATAACAAGCGGAGCGAATCCGTCGCTGCTGTACGACTACCATGGATTTCCAAAAGAATCGTACAAAATTCAATACCCCGCGCTAGGCGAACCGCGGCTGGCCCTTAAAGCCTTCGATTTGCTGAAAAAGAACAACCTAGCGGCGGCTCTTGATGAGCAGAGGGGCTTTGACCATGGCCTGTTTGTGCCACTAAAAATCATGTACCCCGACGCGCGGATCCCATGCATCCAGCTATCGCTTGTCAAAAATTTGAACCCCAGTGCGCATATCGAAATCGGAAAGGCGCTGGCTGGGCTAACAAAAGACAACACGCTGTTTCTGGGCTCGGGGTTTTCCTTTCATAATCTGCAGGCTTTTTTTTCGCCTTCCACCAGTGAAACGTGGTCCAAGAACGCTTCATTTGAAAAATGGCTGATGGACACCTGTTCTAATCGTGATCTCAGCGAGGACGAGCGCGAGCGCCGGCTGATCCATTGGCAAGACGCCCCTGCTGCGAGATACTGCCACCCCAGAGAGGAGCACTTATTGCCGCTGCATGTTTGCTACGGGCTCACCCAATCCCCCGCCCAACAAGCGTTTGCCTTTGAAGTCATGGGAAAAAAGGCCAGCGCCTATCTTTGGCGAACCGGATTTACGCATTAAAAATGCAAGCACCGACTCCTCCCCCCGGGGTCGGACCAGATCAGGCTAAGTGATTGCTACTCAAATTGATAGGCCATAAAACGGGCCTTTTTTGGCCTTATTCGTATGTTTTGACCCCCCTAAAAGTGGTTTTAAGGATTTTTCGGGGACTCCCTGCGCGCGTTTAAAGAAAAAACTCAAGCTCCCGCAGGGGGCTTGAGCTCACAGCATCACGGGCGTGAGTATAGATGCGTAGGTCCTGCGGCCGGCACCAAGGCCGCCTTGGAGATCCCGGGCATGATCCGGGCGCTCCCAGTGCCGCATGGATAGCTCTGGCCGGTGAACGCCGCTGGCGCACCCGGCCCGCAGAGGAGCGGTCATCCCGTCAGGGACGCGAAACGGCTCAGGGCGATCTCGATGGGCAGAAGATGAACGTCCTCGCCGAGAGGCAGCTCGCGATCTCCAGGATAGACGATCCAGCGATGCTCGGGTTCCAGATCGGCGCAGGCTTGATAGAAGCCGCGTGCTGGCCGCGGATCCGTGGCGTTCAGCTTGACCTCAATGGCGAAGGCAGGTTGGCCGGATCGCAGCAGCAGGATGTCAACTTCGGCTCCCGCGGCGGTGCGCCAGAAACTGAGTTCGAAGCCCGGGCGCAGCAACCCGGCGAACTGTTCCGCCACGAAGCCTTCGAAAGAGTGGCCCGCCACGGGGTGGCCGCGTATCGCTCGGACATCCCCGAGGCTGAGCAGGGCATGGAGAAGCCCGGAATCGCGGATGAACACCCTGGGGGATTTGGTGAGCCGCTTGCCGAGGTTCTTGAAGAAGGGCTGGATGCGCCGCACGATCAGCGTCTGCTGGATGGCATCCAGATAGCGTTCCGCCGTTGTGGCCCCGATGTCGAGCGCACGCGAAATCTGGCTCGCGTTCCAGAGTTGCCCGTGGTTATGGGCCAGCATCTGCAGGAAGCGCCACATGCGGGCCGGGGGCAGATCGAAACCCAGCAACCGCAAATCCCTCTCGGCGACATCGCGGACATACTGTTCCCTCCAGCTCAGGCTGGCTTCGTCGTCCGCGGCCAGCAGGGAAGGGGGGAAACCACCGCGCAGCCAGAGCTGCTCTTTGCTATGGCTTTGCGTTTCGCAAAGCAACAAGGGTTGCAGTTCGAAAGTGCAGAGGCGGCCAGCCAGACTCTCCGCGCTCTGACGGCGCAGGTCCGGGGCGGAGGAACCGAGCAGTAGAAAGCGCCCGCAGCGGCGATCTTCGTCAATCAGCACGCGTAGGATCGGGAAGAGATCGGGTTTGCGCTGGGCTTCGTCCACCACCGTCAATCCTGAAAACCCGCGCAGCAGGCCGAGAGGGTCTTCCATGGCGATGAGGTCGCGCGGGTTTTCGAGGTCGAAGAGCCTTCCTGGAACGATGTCGAGGAGATGGCGTGCCAAGGTGGTCTTGCCGGCCTGTCTTGGCCCTGTCAAAAGCAGTGCAGGGAACTGCTTCAGGGCCTGGAGAAGATCCTCAGTTATTTTCCTATGAAACATCCTTGCATATTGTTCTTTGCGTGGTGAATATGCAAGGATGATGTGGAAAGATTCGTCTGTTTCTTGACCCAGGCGCTGAAACGCAGGAATACGGTAAGCACGCCTCCCAAATTGGGATTTCAGCGTTTGATGGCACCCTTGACTTTGAGCCTGACGGGACTCAGTGCGATGCCGGCGGCGGCGTTGCGGGCCAGCGGATCCAGGCCGAAGATCCAGCCTGACGGCATGCGCTGATTGAGCCCGGCCTGCTTGAGCTTGATGTCCTCCGTGCCTGGCGCTCCCAGGCCATGCAGGACATGCGCCAGGCGCACCTCGAAAACCGCTCCGGAAGCGTGCGCCCCTGCGCGGGCTGCCCCATGTGCCGCAACGAAATCGCCAAGCTGGCACGCTGAGACCGGGCTCCCGTTTTCCCGTGGCGGCGGTGCTCGAAATGCGGAGAATTGTCGTCCGCCACTTGAAGGGACGACCTGGGCTCCACAATCCATCCCCCCATGGCTAATCCCAAGCGTAAACATTCCAAGGCGCGCAAGAACCGGCGGCGCTCCCACCACGCCTATGATCCCATCCCCGTGGCGAACTGCCGCCAGTGCGGCAAGGCCAAGACTCCGCACACGATCTGCGGCTTTTGCGGCCATTACGACAAGGGCAAGCCGGTGATCGCTGGCAAGGAGTGACCCCTTGGCCGCCGCGGCGGCTTCGGCCATAAGACAGGCCAGCAGGGGAAGGCCGTGAAGGTTATTCTGGACGGGCTCGGTGGCGAGCGCGTGGCGGAGGCCTGCCGCCAAGCGGTTCCGTTGTTCCTTGAGACGCATCCCAAAGTTCTGCTGCAACTGGCCGCCGACCGCCCGACCTTCGCGGCAGTGCATGCGGCCAGCACTCCGGCCCTGCGCGAACGGCTCTCCTGCTTGGAGGCCGCCGAGCGCGTGGAATTCAGCGACAAGCCGGTGGCGGCCCTCAAGGCCAAGCCCCGTTCCTCCATCCGTTTGGGTATCGAGTCCCTGGCGAAGCAGCCGCACACCGCCCTGGTGAGTTTCGGGCACACCGGCGCCGCCGTCGCCGCCGCCTGCCTTTACCTTGGGCGTGCCCCCGGCGTGAGCCGTCCGGGACTGGCCGCCATCGTCCCCCATCGCCGCGGCCACGGCCTGCTCATGGACGTCGGCGCCAACCTCAAGTGCAGCGCTGGGCACCTGCTCGACTACGCCCTCATGGCGCGCCGCTACCTCGGTGCGGCTCTGGGCATCCATGAGCCGCGCATCGGCCTACTCAATATCGGCGAGGAAACCGGCAAGGGCGACCGGCTCTTGAACCGCGCCCACGAGCTGTTCCGCGCGGGTTGCCCCGGTTTTTGCGGCAACGTGGAGGGCTACCAGATCTTCGACGGGTCGGTGGATGCTGTCATCACCGCGGGCCTGGCGGGCAACATGGTGCTCAAGGCCGCCGAGAGCCTGGCGGGTATGATTTTCCTGAGGCTCGACGAGGAAATCGCCGCGCTGGGCAGTCGCGAAGGCGCGGACCGGGAGGCGCTGCGCCGGGCGCTGGAAGCCCTCGCGGCGCGCCACCACCCCGACGCTCGCGGCGCCTGCCGGCTCCTGGGCGTGAACGGCGTGGTGCTCATCGGCCACGGCAACGCCGGCCCCCGGGCCATCGTGTCGGGGCTCCAGGCGGCGTTGCGCGAGCTTGAACTCGGGCAAATGCTCACGACAGGTGTGTCTCCCGAAACATAAAATGCAAAGAAAAAACCAGTTATTAATCTGGAACTCAGGAACTCAGGAAAAAATCGTGAGTTTCGCCCGCTCCTTGAAAATATGCCCAACTTTGTCTTCAAAATTTAATTTTCCTGAGTTCCTGAGTTCCAGATTCAAAATTAATCTTCGCATTTTGGACCGGATGAACGGCTGCGACCTCGGTTTACAACACGATGGCAACGCCACACTGGCGGGCGACCCCCCATGAGCGGCCTCTATATCAAATCCATCGCCCACTACCTGCCTTCCAAGGTGCTGAGCAACCGCGATCTCGAAGCCATGGTGGACACCACCGACGAGTGGATCGTGACGCGCACCGGCATCCGCGAGCGCCGCGTCTCGGGGGCGGGCGAGGAGGTCTCCGACATGGCCGCCAAGGCCGGGGAAAAAGCGCTCGCCGCCGCCGGTCTGAGCGCGCGCGACCTCGACGCCATCCTGCTCGCCACCTGCACCCCGGACATGA
>JAHFOS010000124.1 GCA_023261545.1 bacterium | reverse complement strand
TTTCAGCAAGTCCAAGAGGGGCACGTTCAAGCGATTTTAGCCTCCTCCCCATTGAGCCTAAATCTTCATGGCGTTTGTCAAATTGCCGAGTTGACTGGGGAGCCGTCAGGGAGCTTCAGGGAGCACTAAGGAGCATTGCCGAAGCGTGATGACGCTGACAATGCCGGCAGATGGCCCCGATCACCTCCGCCCTGTTGCGCCCTTTCGCCTGGCTGGGAGGTGGCGTCCTCAGCGTTCTGGCCGATCAGGGCCGCTGGGGCATTTTCATCACGAGATCGCTCTTTGGAGCGGTGAGCCCGCCCTACAAACTCGCGCCCGTCGTCAAGGAGGCGCGCCTCATCGGCTTCGACTCCCTTTCCATCATCGCGTTCACGGGTTTCTTCACGGGAATGGTGCTAGGGCTCCAGGGCTATCACACGCTGAAGCTCTTCTCCGCGGAGGCATGGTTGGGCACGGGAGTCGTCAAAGGCCTGTTGCGCGAGCTTGGGCCGGTGTTGAGCGCGCTCTTGCTGACTGGGCGGGCGGGTTCCGCCCTGTGCGCTCAAATCGGCGTCATGCGCATCTCCGAACAGATTGACGCCATCGAATGCATGGCCATTGATACCTTCAACTTCCTGATTTCACCGAAACTTATAGCGGGGGTCATCTCCCTGCCGCTGCTCACCCTCATCTTTTGCGGTGTCGGCGTTTTCGGAGGTTATGTGGCGAGTTGTCCCATCCTCGGCATCAATCCTGGGGCCTTCTATGACGGCATGGTCTCAAAAGTCGAGAGGCAAGATATTCGCATGTGCCTGGTAAAATCGGTTTGCTTCGGCTTCCTCGTCATTACGATTTGCGCCTACAATGGCTACAGCGTGATGAAGCTCAAAGCCAAGGGGGCGGCGGGGGTGTCCCATGCGACCACGCGTGCCGTCGTGTTTTCTTCCGTGAACATATTAATGTGGGATTATCTTCTGACCAGCGTGTTAATGTAGCCTTGCGGGAGGCCGTGGACGCGCAGGCGCGGTCGGCCATCAGTTTGCGCGGGGTGTGCAAGTCCTTTGGCACTCAGAGGGTCCACGATGGAGTTGACCTCGATGTGCCGGCGGGCAAGACCACGGTCATCGTGGGGCCCTCGGGCGTCGGAAAGAGCGTGCTGCTCAAGTACATCCTGGGATTGATGCGTCCCGACGAGGGCGATGTGCTGGTGGCCGGTGAAAGCGTTCCGCGCATGGGTTTTCAGGCCTTGCGCCGCATGCGCAGTTCGCTGGGCGTGCTCTTCCAAGGAGCGGCGCTTTTCGACTCCATGAACGTTTACGATAACGTGGCCCTGCCGCTGCGCGAAAGGACGAAGCTCAAAGAGGATGAGATCCGCCCGAGGGTGATGGAGAAACTCGCCATGATGAGGGTGGAAGGGAGCGCGCATAAGTACCCGGCCGAGCTCAGCGGCGGGATGCAGAAGCGCGTGGGTTTGGCGCGTGCGCTGCAGAACGACCCGCGCATCGTGCTATTCGACGAGCCCACCACGGGCCTCGACCCCGAGACTTCGGTGCACATCTACCGCCTTTTTGCGGAGATCCAGCAGCGGTTGGGATACACCGCCCTCATCGTGAGCCATGACGTGCCGCGGGTTTTCCGCATCGCCGATTTCGTGGCCTTCTTGAAGGATGGGCACATCCAGGCCTGCCTGTCGCCGGCGGAGCTCAAAAATTCCAGGAACCCTTACGTCCGGCATGTGCTTCACCTCGATTTGGAGTAGTCACTCATGAATAAGACGTTCGCCACTGAGGTCTTGGTGGGTCTTTTCGTCATCCTGGGCGTGCTGTGCTTCGGCTTTTTCGCCGTTAATCTCGGCGGGTTCAGTTTCCGCGAGGAAGGCTACCCGCTCACGGCAAAATTCATGTCCATTTCCGGGCTCAAGGAAGGGGCGAGCGTCGAAATTGCCGGCGTCAAAGTCGGCAAGGTGACGAAGATCACGCTCGATGGCGCCCAAGCCAAGGTTGAGCTCGCCATTTCTGATCCGCACATCAAACTCGAAGACGACGCCATGGCGAGCATCCGCACGCGCGGGTTGATTGGCGAAAAGTTCGTCAAAATCACCTTGGGAGCTTCGAACGAGTACCTGTCACCGGGCTCCGAGATCGTGGAGACGGAACCGGTGGTGGAGATCGAGGAGCTCATCGGCAAGTTCATCTATGGCAAGGATGAGCCCAAGGCTCCCAAGAAAAGCAATTGAGGCGCTTGAAAAACCTGCCGCATTCGGTCGTGCGCGCCTTGAAGGCATTGCGGGCCTTGGGGATGGCCGTGCTGCTGATCGCCAGCGTTCCCGTGCGCGCGGAAGATCCCAAGCCTGCCGGGGATGAAGACTTCACCGAGGAGGAGCGCGAAGAATTCGTCGTCCGCGATCCCCTCGAGCGCATCAATCGCCCCATTTTTCGCTTCAACGATGCTTTTTACCGCCACGTTTTAAGCCCCATCGCCCGGGGCTATGAAAGGGCGTTGCCCAGGCGCGTGCGCGACAGTGTGGGTCATTTCTTCCACAACCTCAAGACGCCGGTGCGGCTCATCAACCTGGGTTTACAGGCCAAGTTCAAGGCCGGCGGACGCGAACTCGGGCGCTTTTTCATCAACACCACGGCGGGAGTCGGAGGCCTCTTCGATCCGGCGGGCTACCTATGGGACATTCGCGGACAAGAGGAGGACCTGGGGCAGACGCTGGGGAAATGGGGGGCCGGCGAGGGCATCTTCTTGCAATGGCCCTTCCTCGGGCCCTCCACCCTTCGTGATTCGGTGGGGATGCTCGGGGATGGGCTTATCACTCCGGGCTACTACCTTTTTCCCCACGACCCGTGGGCCAAGGTGGGGACCAACGCCCTGGAGAAAGTGGATGCCGCCCCCCCCGCCATGGAGGAATACAAGAGCCTGCGCAAAGGGGCCATTGACCCCTATACTTTTTTTCGTGACGCCTATTATCAGTACCGCCATAAAAAGGTCCAAGAATGAGAGGGATTCGCCATCCGCTGCTGAGGGCGGGCTTGCTTTGCGCGGCCCTGCTCATGGCCGTTGCGCCCATCAGGTCCGAAGCGCCGGCGCCCCTGGATGAGCTCAAGGCCCAGGTGGATCGCATCCTGGACATCATGGATAAAGTCAAAGACACGGCGGCGCGCCACCAGAAACTCTCCGATATCTATCATGAGGTCTTCGATGCCGTCGCCATGGCCCAGACGACCCTGAAGTCCGACTGGAAGAAGCTCAAGGATCCCGAGCGGGAGGTTTTTTCCAAGAAATTCGCCGACTTCGTCTTCTCTTTTTACATGAGCAAGCTGGAGAACTACGAAAAAAAGAGCGAAGGGGGTCTGGCCAGACCCAAGATAGAGTACGAAGGCGCCGAAATGAAGTCCGACACCAGGTCCGTGGTCAAGACCGCCGTGGATTACAAAGGCACGCCGGCCAAAATCTTCTACAGCATGCGCCTCAAGGATGGGCATTGGCGGATCTACGACGTCGAGGTGGAGGGTATCCGCCTGAGCAGCCAATACCGCTCGCAGTTCCATACGGTGCTGGTCAGGAACGGCTTCAAAGGCCTGGAGCTGGAGTTGGACCGGCTCAGCGCAAAATCCCCCGAGGAACTGGAAAAGGAAAATCCCGTAGAGGTAAAAAAGGACGTGGTGGACAACAAGGGCGAGGATCTTTGATTCCCCCGTCGTTGTCCCCCTGACTCCAGGAGCCGCCATGAAAAAATACATCTGCAGAGTCTGTGGTTACATCTACGTTCCCGAGGAGGGTGATCCGGATTCAGGCGTGGCTCCCGGGACCGCCTTTGAGGACATCCCTGACGACTGGGTCTGCCCGGTCTGCGGGGCGGCCAAGGAGGATTTCGAGCCCTTCGAGGAGTGATCCGCGCCCGGATTCCCCCGGGTTTGGGCGTGCGCCCATGATGGCGTGAAAAATGAAAAGAAGACGGGGATTTATTCACGCTGAGACGCGGAGAACGCGGAGGGGGGAACTGCTAGTGACGACTTTTTTGGTTCCGGCTGCCGGATTGGGATGAACCGCGCGGATTTGCTCGAAGCGCTCAGCGCTTGGGTGCTGCGCCACGGGTTTGCCCACCATTCGTTGGCCAAGCTCGCCGCCCCGCTGAAGCTCAGCAAGGGCGCCTTGAGCCACTATTTCTCGGAAGAAAAAGGCGGAATCAAGGTGGGGCTGGGCCGCCAACTCCTCGGCTTCGTGCGCGATCGGCGCCGGCGCTACCTGGTCTATCCCGTCCTCTCCATGAAGGGCGGGGTGCGTCAAAAGCAGCGTTTCTTCGCGGAGCAGATGGCCCACTACCTCGAGCGCAGTCACGCCACCTTCCAGGCACCGAGTTGGAGCTGCCCGGCCTTCCTGCTCGAAAACGAGCTGCGCTCGCTGGTCCCGAGCTTTGAGAAAGATTCGGAGTATCTGGCACTCATCGAGGAGCTGTGGAGGAAGGGCGCCTTGGATCGCGGGATCAGCCCTTCCGTGGAACAGATCGAAAGGCTGCTGAGCGGTCCCTATCCCCCGCAGGGCGACGCGGTGCGCCAGAGCCTGAGCGCGACTCGCAGCGCCGAACCCGCGCACGTCGAGGCGCTTCCGACGGGCAAGGAATCAAAAAGGCGGTGATCCGGGCAGCGCGGTGAGCACCTCGACCCCGGCTTCCGTCACGAGGACCGTGTGCTCGAACTGGGCTGAAAGCGAACCGTCCTCGGTGACCGCCGTCCAGCCGTCCGCGAGGACGCGCGTCCTCCAGTGGCCGGCGTTCACCATCGGCTCGATGGTGAAGGTCATGCCGGGTTCGAGCAGCACTTTGCGGCTTTCCGGCGTGCGGTAATGGGGGACCTGGGGATCCTCGTGGAACCCGCGGCCGATGCCGTGGCCGGTGAACTCGCGCACGACGCTACAACCGCGGGCTTCCACATAGTCCTGGATGGCGGCGGCGACGTCGTAAAGCGTGCGGCCCGGCTTCACGGCGCGCAGGCCGATTTTGAGCGCCTCGCGGGCGGTTTCGGTGACGAGGCGCGCCGTCGCGCTGATGTTGGTGCCGATATAGAAAGTCTCGTTCATATCCCCATGGAAGCCCGCCACGATGGAGGTGATGTCCACGTTGAGGATGTCGCCATCCTTGATCACTTCCGTGGCGGAGGGAATACCGTGGCACACGACGTCGTTGAGGCTGGTGCACACGGATTTCGGGAAGCCGCGGTAGTTCAGGGGCGCCGGGATGTGGCCATGGCGCAGGGTGTATTCGTGGACGATGCCGTTGATGTCCTCGGTGCTGAGGCCGGGTCGGATGAGCGGCCGGAGGTATTCCATGAGCTCGGCGTTGAAGCGCCCCGAGCGGCGCATCCCCGCGATCTCCTCCGGGCTCTTGGCGTAGCGCCCGCGTTTTTGCGAAAGCAAAGAGAATCTCCCGCGCCCTTCCGGTTCCGCGCCACAACACTTCTTGTGTTTCCGTCCGCTGCCGCAGGGGCAGGGGTCGTTGGGGCGGATCTTCAGCACGCGCCGCGCCAGGGGCGGGGAGGGAAAAGAAGGCTCATCTGACTGAATCGTATTTTTTCCGGGTTTTCATGTCGCACTTTCAGGGGGATTATCCACAGATTTCACAGAGGGACACAGATAATAATCAATCGAAACCGACTTTTTCAATCTGTGTAAATCTGTGTCATCAGTGGATAAATCCGAATTGAGGACTAGAAAACCAACCCGCGCGCGCCGCGGGATCAAGGAAGGTTCTTGCGCCTCAGCGCCAGCTTCAACTTCGAGATCTGGTCGGCGAAGATGCGCAGGTTGTTCATGTGCAGGTTCATCATGTATTGCATGCTCTGCATCTGCACCGACAGCAGGTAGAAGGCGAGCGAAGCGCAGACGAGGATGGTGCCGAAGACAAGCTCGAAGATCAGGGACAGAAAGCTCAACGGCGACTTCAGCATCAGCAGCGTTGGCAGGGTGAGCAGCAGCAGGGAAATACCTATCGTGCATCCGAGGATGCAGATCCAGCGCACGACCCGGAGGGAGGGGTTCTCGGGCATGCGGTCGTCCGTGTTCCGCGACCGCTCTCCCGCGGTGGAAACCGGGCGTCCGCAGTTGCCGCAGCGGAACTGGCGCACCGGACGCTCGACGTGATAGAGCGTTCCGCAAGGGCATTCCACAAGCTGCATACCCTGATTTTACTCCAAGAGCGCGGAAAATCCAGCCCAGGCTCTGGCAGTTCGCGTCCGCCGGCCAGAATCGCGGCATGGCGTTTTCGGAGTTCGACTGGATCGCTTCGCTGCGCTCATGGCCAGTCCCCGGCCTGGTGGCGGGCATCGGCGATGACGCGGCGGTCTTCGAAGGAGCGGGGCCCTGGGCCGTGTCCACGGACACGCTGGTGGAAAGCGTGCATTTCCTCCCGGGAGACGACCCTGGGGGGGTGGGGTGGAAGACGGCGGCCGTCAACCTCAGCGACATGGCGGCCTGCGGCTGCCGGCCACGCTACTTTCTGCTGAACCTGCAACTGACTCCGGCCTGGGAGGGCCGTTTAGAGGCGTTCCGGGAGGGTTTGCTCAAAGCCCTGGACGCCTTTGGCGTTTCCCTGGTGGGCGGTGATACCGTATGGTCGCCCACGGGGCCTTTCTCCGTCACCGGCACGATCCTTGGCACCCCCTATGGCCACCGCGTGCTGCAACGCGCCGGTGCGCGACCTGGAGACGGCATCTACATCACGGGAGAAGGTTTGGGCGGGTCATTCCCCCAGCGTCATTTGCGTTTCACGCCGCGCCTCGTCTTCAGTGAGGCTTTATGCCGCGCGGGCCCCCCCACGGCCATGATTGACGTGAGCGACGGGCTGCTCCAGGATCTCGGCCACATTCTGGACCGCAGCGGCGTTGCGGCGGAGCTCGATCTCTTCGATGTGCCCATTTCCAGTGACGTCAAGGCCTCGGGTGAGACGGCGCTTGAGCACGCGCTGGCGGACGGCGAGGACTTCGAGCTGCTCTTGACCTGGCCGGCGGAGTCACTGGGCAAACTGCCGAAGAACATCCCGCTCGCCCGCATCGGCCGCATCACGCAGGGAGCCGGGCTTATCCTGGCGCGCCGCGCCCCCGGCGCTGCTTTCACAGCCGAGCAGCGGCGCGGCTACAGCCACGGATCGCCGCGGTGAAATCAATTATCGAGAAGTGGCTCGCCGTTCGTCCTTTATCCCCCGCTTCGGGGGATGAGCTTGTCGCGGGGGGAACGGCGGTGGTGTCTGCCCAATCGTGCTTCGACAGGCTCAGCACGAACGGGTTGGGCTGCGGACACTTGCCAGGATGAAAAACCTACGCGAATACCTTGCGCTTCTGGCCTCCAAAGGCGAGCTGCGCGAAATATCCGAGCCCTGCGACCCCAGGCTTGAAATTCCCGAGATCCACCGCCGCGTGGTGGAAAAACGCGGGCCGGCGCTGCTTTTCAGGCATCCCATAGGCTCCGACTTCCCCCTGGTCACCAACCTGTTCGGGACTCCCGAGCGCATCCGCTGGGCTTTTGGATCCAAGCCGGAAGAATTCGTCCGCGACGCCGTGCGCGTGGTGAGTGAAATGGGTTCCGGCCTCGGAGCGCTGTGGGAGGCCCGGGGCTGGGCCTGGAAGGCGCTGCGCGTCGGGCTCAAGGACACGAAGCGCGGACCCATCACGGAATGCGGGCCCGAAAATCCCGCGCTCCAGCGCCTTCCCGCCACGGTTTCCTGGCCTGGCGATGGCGGACCCTTCCTCACGCTGCCGCTGGTTTACACGGAGCATCCCGAGAGCGGCAAGCACAACCTCGGCATCTACCGCATGCAGATATTTTCCGATGCGGAAGCCGGCATGCACTGGCAGATCCACAAGGGCGGCGGTTTCCATTACCACGAGGCCGAAAAACGAAAGCAGGCGCTTCCGGTGGCGGTTTTCCTGGGCGGCCCGCCCGCGCTCATTTTCGCCGCCATCGCGCCCTTGCCGGAGGATGTGCCGGAACTGCTGCTCGCCTCCTTACTGCTGGGCGAAAAGCTCGAACGGGTGCGCGTCAGGGACTTCCCGCTGCCCCTGGTGGCCGAGGCGGAATTCGCCCTGCTGGGGGAGATCGCTCCCGGTGAGCGCCGGCCCGAAGGCCCCTTCGGCGACCACTACGGCTATTATTCCCTGCGCCACGACTTCCCGGTCTTCCGGGCGCGTTCCCTATACCGCCGCCGCGACGCCATCGCCTGCGCCACCGTGGTGGGCGCCCCGCCGCAGGAAGACCTCTACATCGGCGACTATCTTCAGGAGCTCCTGAGCCCGCTTTTTCCCCTGGTGATGCCATCGGTGCGACGGCTGGCGGCCTACGGCGAGACGGGGTTCCATCCCCTGGTGGCCGCCGAAGTCAAGGTGCGCTACCCGCGCGAGGCCTTCGCCTCGGGCCTGCGCATCCTCGGTGAAAGCCAGCTCACGCTCACCAAGGTGCTGTTGCTGGTGGATTCCCCGGTGCCCTTTCGGCCCTTCTGTGGGTTGCTCGAACACCTGCTGCGGCGCAGCGACTTCGCCTGCGACCTCCGCATTTTCGCGGCCACCAGCATGGACACGCTGGACTATGCGGGGCCGCGACTCAATGAAGGGAGCAAAATGCTGTGGATGGCGGTGGGGCCCGAACGCTACCCACTCACGGACGCGGCTCCGGGCAACCTCCCCGTGGGCGCGCGCAAGGCCCGGGCATTCTGCCCTGGATGCCTGGTGATAGAGGGCCCGTCCTACGCCGCCGACCAGGAATTCCCCATCCGACTGGCCGGCAGCCCGGAACTCACCCCTTGGCGTATGGTCGTGCTCGTGGACGACATCGAGGAGGTCATGGCCAGCGAGATGGCCTTTTTATGGGCGGTGTTCACCCGCTTCAATCCCGCCAGCGATATTCACCCCAAAAGCGCCCGACTGGTTCAGCACCAGCCCGTTTTTGAGACACCTCTGGTTTGGGACGCCAGGATTAAGCCCTGGTATCCCGAGAAACTCACCGCAGACCCGGGAGTCTCAAAGCTGGTTGACCAGAAATGGCCACGGCTTCAGATCGGGTAGCATCCAGCCGACCAAGCCGTCGGCTTGCAGAAATGGATACATCAGGATGCGGGTCTTGGCATGGGGCCGGTCGCGGAGCCTGACGCCGGTTTTTTCTGGCAAGAAGGCCAATCAAGGCACATAGGTGATTATTGTCAGCCCACCCGCCAGGGTGTGGAGTTGGTAGTCGCCGCAGCAGGCGGGCACAAGGGCAGAATAGCCCCTTTTCAGGGCTGTGGTGGTGCCTCTAGTCAGTATTTTCACGTCAGTGAATGCCGTAACTGTTTGAAAACTCATATTTCCGGAGATAAGCCGGATTTCCCCGCTTTCTAGTTTCAGGCTGCGAATCTGAAAATTCCTGGCTTGGGGGGAGAGATGAAGGTGATCCCCCAGGCCAATTTCGCTAGGGGGTTGGCGAACTTCAGCCACGGCGGCGCTACCCCGCAGACGGCCATCTATGACGGCGAAGGCGTGATCGAGGTGCAGCGCCCGCGGTTTCCCGTCCGGCCCGGCGCGGTTGAAGTCATAAACGCGGTAGGTTCGATCTGAATCTCTTTGAATTTCAAGTACTTTAGTGCCTTGACCCAAGGCGTGCAGCGTTCCTTCACGCAGGTGAAAAACATCGCCGGGACGCACAAAAACCTCGTTCAGGTAGTTGGCCAAAGCCAGATTTTGGCCCGAGCGCACGGCCTTTTCAAAATCCACCAGCGAGTGCCTGTCGCTCAGGCCGATATAGATAACCCCTCCTTCGCTACCCGGCAGCACATACCAGGCTTCCTCTTTGCCGAAGCGATCCCCGTGCTGGCTGCGCGCATAATCTCCTGGGGGATGCACCTGGACGCTCAGGTTTTCCTCGGCGTCCAGCAGTTTGAGCAGGAGCGGGAAGGCCGAACCGTAGCGCTCCACGACCCTGGATCCCAGGATGGCGGCTGGGTCCTCTGAAATGACCTCAGACAGCATTCGGCCCTTGAGGTTCTCCGGGCCCGCCAACTGCCCCGGCATGGCCGGGTTGACTGAGACTTCCCAGCTCTCGCCAATCCGCTCTTCGGGCGCTTGGGGCAGCCCTTTCAAAGCAGCAATGGCGCGCCCTCCCCAAGGGCGCGAGCGGTCCAGATTGGGCTCGAAAGTGAGAGGGGGGATCATCTGTATTGAGTTGGGAAAGGTGTTTTTTATCACAATAAATACGGGACTATTGTTACTCCACGCGGTGTCCGCATAATAACCCGGCTGGTTAGGGATACAAATACAGCGAGGAGCGATGTTGTTAGGGCTTCCAAGGCTGGGCCGTCGGCTTCTGAGGGAGCGCGTCGTCGCCGGATTTGGGGTTGTTTTTTTGAGGGCTCACTCATGACTCCCAACACTGTTGTAAATTTCTTCCGGTACCGCCTGTGTGTGCTGGCCGGACTGCGAAGGCGCGTCGCGGGGTTGGCCTTCGTCATGGGGGTGCTGGTGGGGGTGGGGCATGCCTCTGTGGATCCCGGAGCCGTGGAGGTGAGCGTCAGCCCCGGGTTCGCCCCCCCGGTGAGCGTTCTGGCTGGTGCCACGGATGTGCCGGTGATAAGGATCGACCTCACGACGCCTTCTGGATCGGCCTACCTTTCCTCCGTTCTTATTGACGTGACGACGGGTGCTGGCAGCAATATCGAAACGGCCAAGCTCTACGATGTCACCGGCACTCCCGCCTTGCTTGAATCGGTTGCTGGTGGCTCAGGCACGATCTCCTTCAGCAGTAACGCACTGGCCGCCATCAACATCGCCTCGGGGAACACCGTGCTGGAAGTGCTTCTCGATATTTCCGGGTCGGCCACGGACAACGTCGGACTGACCCTGCAACCCAATAACGTCGTCACCGACATGGGCCCCGGCGGCGGCGCGGCGCCCATCGAAACGGGGGACATCGCCATCACGGTTCTCCAGAACGGCCCGGCCGTGGATGTGAGCGCTGATTCGGGCTTCACTTCCCCAACATATCTTGCCGCCGGGGCCAGTGACGCTGCCGTGCTGCGCTTTCAGATCAGCACCTCTGCCAGCGCTACGGTGACATCCATCACCTTTCCTCTCATTGCTTACAGCAGCATCGGGTCGGCCTCTCCCGGCTTTGATAATTTCACGATGGCCCACCTCTATAATGTCACGTCGGAACCGGCTCTGATCGCTTCTGTTTCCCCCGGCACGGGTGAGATCGGCTTCGATGGTTTGAGCATTGCCATTTCTTCGCCGCCCAGTGTTTTCGAACTGAGAGTGGACGTCCAGACCACGGGGTTTGGCGAATTGGTCAGTATTAATCTGTATCCTGGAAACGTGGTTAGCGACCAGGGCCCCGGCGGTAGTTCAAATCTATCCACGGATTTCATTGCCTTAGGGTTTTCGCATCCGGAATTGGCCGTCGATCCGGGATTCGCTCCACCGGCGTCCATCGTCAAAGGGAGTGGCGAAGTGCCCGTACTGCGTTTCTCGGTCAGCGATTCCGGGCCCCCGAGATTGTGGGGCATGAGCTTCGGTATTCTCGCCGGGGATGGACTCACCGATCTCGAGACGGCGAGCCTGTACGATGTTTCAGGCGAAGTGCCCACCCTGATCCAGACCGTCGTTCCCGATGAATTTGCGAGCCCCGCGATTTCAACCAGTCTGATAAGTTTTGATAGCTTGAATATCAGCATTTCCACGCCTCCATCCTTTTTTGAGCTCAGGGTCGCAGTTCCGACCACGGCCGCGAGTGCGGGCATCGAGATCCAGTTGGCTCCGGGGAATGTATTCAAGCTCCCGGTGGGAGTTGGCTGCACGGGTTCATCGTTCACCACTGGCAATATCACCATCGCGGATTCCCAGAGCGGCTCCGCTGCGTTGATCACCGAAGATCCCTCCTTCACCCCGCCATCCCAGTTATTGCCCGGAGGAAGTTTCAACCCCATCCTGCAGTTCTTTGTTTCTAGCGACCAGCCTTCCGTCACCATCACCGGTTTGAACGTCCAGATCGTCCAGGGTTTTGCCGCTGATATTTTGGCGGCGCGCATCACGGTCGCTGACTCTGAGATCGCCACGGGCTATGCTACCGAAACGGGTATCACTTTCCCCGATCTCTCTATTTTCACGGATGTTTACGAGGTGCCGTTCACCATCGAGGTGAGCCTCGTCGCAGATCCTCAGAGCACCTTCTTCGAGTTCGGAATTTCCCCGGCGACGGATATCACGACGTTGGAAGGTCCGGCCAGCGGCTCCGACATTTTTCATTCCCACCTCGTGCTCGCCAGCGGCGCCCCGGCAACGTCGCTGACTTTCGAAATGTCGCCGGGACAAATCGCCACCAGCACCTCCGTGACGCTGGCGGCCTTTGTCAATGCTGAAATTACCTCGGATAACAGCGGCTTCGATATCCTCGACCTCTATTACCCCTACGAGTTTTCCACTCCGACCAATATCGTCCTATCCACGGCGCTTTCCGCTGATGCCCCGCTGGAATCCTACGCCATCATGCCCACGACGGGGGACTCGGGCTATAGCGTGGACACCACGGAACCCGGGCGCATCCGCATCCAGTTCGCGACGGCCCAGACTAATTTTACCAGCGATGGCGGGGTTTATCGCCTGAGCTTCGACACCGACGCCCCGGAATTCGCCGGGCCACAGACCTTCGGCCTGGCCGTGGACAACAGCGCCAGTCCCTACTTGTTTATCGCCTATGGCGGCGACGCCGTGAGCGCTGAGGACAACAACCGCGATCAGGTGGATGCGATCTTCGTCGGCAGCGGCGGGCCCCTGCTGCCCCTGGTGAGCACGCTCGTGGCCGAAGTTGATACCAACCCGAGCCTTGGCGCGCCGTATTACTTTGTGGCGCGCGCGAACAGCACGGTGAGCTTCAATTTTATCGCCCACGCCCACTTGAACGACCAGGATGCCGGATTCAACCGTATCGCCGTGGGATTTCCG
>JAHFOS010000123.1 GCA_023261545.1 bacterium | reverse complement strand
CCATCGGTGTAATCTGTGGATAAATCCGGGTTGAGGGCACGGAGCACCAGGAAAAAACTGGGAAGAGACGCCAACTGAGGTATGCATTAGTCGGATGGGCCTGTTTTCTTCTCGCCGCGGAACAGCGCGTCCAGCTCGGCGATGAGTTCGGGATCTGGACGGTCGTGATAGATCCCCAGCGGCGGGTTGCTCGCCGGAGCCATGCCGCGCAGGAATAAATAATAGATACCGCCGAAATGTTCCGCGTAGGTGTAGCCGGACTGCCGCACCGTGAGGAAGCGGTGCAGGGCGAGAGCGTAAAGGTGATATTGCAGGAAATAGTGGTGCTCGGCCATGGCTTCCGCCAACGGGTCCGCGCCGTAGTCTTCGATAGCGTCGCCGAGGTGGTTGGATTTCCAGTCAACGATGTACCACAGCCCGCCGTGCTCGAAAGCCAGATCAAGGCTGCCGCCGAGGAAGCCGCGCAGCGGGGCGAACCCCAGCTTCGCCAGACGCCGCGGCCAGTCCTCGGGACGCCGCCCACCCCAATGGCGCTGGAAGACGGCGGCGAGGCGTGCGGGCGTGATGGCCGTGCCATGGGGGGAATCCGGCAATATGGGAAAGTCGAAGGCGAGTTCGCTTTTGCGGCGGCGCGGTTCCAGTTCGCGCAGCCGCAAGCCGGTGGGCGGCAAAGGGGACGCCAAGATTTCGTTCAGCGCCGCGGTCGTTGGCCCCGCCAGACCCGTGTCAAACCCCGCCGACTTCAGTTCCGTGGCGACGAGTTCCTCCAAACCGGCGGCCTTGCGGAAATCGCATTTTTCGAGAATGGCGTGCAGCACGACGCCGGGGCCAGCGCCTTTGGGAAAAGCGGTTAGTAGAGAAAGAGTTTGCCGCGGTGTTTCCGGAGGCGATTCTTCGCTTCGCGCGCGGGGCTGAGCTTCGTCCCAGCCCGATCCGTCGGTTGGCTCCTCGCCGGGTTGGTAGGCTGGGCTGGAACCGCATAACGCACTGAAGCTCGAGCGCCGCCACCAGTGGTCGAGGGGCAAGCGCCGGTCGTAAACGCGCGCGCCGAGCTTGCCGACGGGCGCGGGGCGGCCCCGCCAACGGGCGAGTTTCTTGCCGGATTCGATGCGGCTTACAACGATAGTTGGCACACCCTCACGCGCTGGGCTTGACTTGGAGATAGCTTCAAGTTCAGCTAAAAGGTCCACGTCGTTGAGGCCCGAAAAGCGCGCGGCGACCTCCGGATATCCCGATCCCTCCTCAGCGCCGCCGCCGTGCAGCAGCCAGGCCAGCGCGGATTCGCCGGCTCCGCTGATGGCGCCCCAATAAAGCACTGCGCCATGCTTGGCGCGGGTGAGCGCCACGTAAAGCAGTCGCAGGCTTTCCTCATGCCGTTCACGCCGGTAAGTCGCTGAGGCCTCGTCCCAGCCCGCGGTTCCGGGCCCCCCGATATGGTAATAGCGTTGCTGGGACTTTTGATCGCGGCACAACAGCCCGGCCTCCGCGCCCTTGGGGTCGAGGTGCGCATCCCAGAGGAACGGGCACCAGACCAAGGGGTAGTCCAAACCCTTAGAGCGGTGCACGGTGACGATGTTCAGGGCCGCCTCGTCGGTTTCGAGCCGCAGCAGCCGCTCATCGGCTCCGCCCGCGGCGGCGGAGGCCTGCTCCGCGGCGAACCAGGCCAGCAGGCCCTCGCGGTGCAGTCCGCGCTCGCGCGCGGCGAGCTGCAGGATTTCGGCGCTGTGCTGGTAGTTCGTCATGCGCCGCTCGCCATCGTCCCACGCCAGCACGCGCTCGCGGGTGCGGCCGTCCGCGAGCACGCGCTGGAACAGTTGGATGAAGCCGCGTTCCTCCCACAGGCGCCCCCACTCGCGCAGCCGGCTGTTCCAGAACTCCCAGGCCGTCCCGCCTTCCTCCAACGCCAGGATTTCCGGGGCCGAGAGCCCCATGAGGCGCGTGGCCAGCGCGGCGCGAGCGAGCTTCACATCGCCGGGGTCCAGGGCTGCCTGCATGGCGCGAAAGATTTCCTGGGCTTCCGCCGAGTCCAGCACCGACTGCTGGGCATAAACCACGGCGGGGATGCCGGCCCGCGCCAGGGCCTCCTTCATGGCCGCCGCCTGGCGATTGGTGAGCACCAGCACCGCGATGTCGGCGGGAGAAAGCGCGCGCCAACCGCCTGGCCCGTCGGCTATTTGCGCCCCGGAATTCAAAAGCTCGGCGATATCACCGGCGGCGATGCCGGGGAGGCGGTCCTGCACCCAGCCCTTGTTGATGGGCGCGATGGCGGGGTTCAGTTTGTACTCCTTTTTGGCCTTCGAGACGCTGTCCTGCTCGCGGGGCAGAAAGCGCAGGGTGAGGGGGCTCCATCCCGGAAGCGTGAAGCGCGCGGTCTTGTGGTGCGCGCCGCAAGAGCGATAATGGATGTGCTCGTCGGCGAAAGGCAGGGGTGCCGCTTGTGAGCCCGTAAAAACATGATCCAAAGCCGCCAGATAGGCGGCGTCGGAGCGGAAATTAACGCCCAGAGTGCGCTTCTGCGCGCAAGCCGTGAGCGCCTGTTTGTAGGCGTGGATGTCGCCGCCGCGGAAGGCGTAGATGGCCTGCTTGGGATCGCCAACGAGATAGAGGCGCAGACCCTCGGCGGCGAAGATGTGCTGGAAGATCTCCCACTGCACGGGGTCTGTATCCTGGAACTCGTCAATGAGCGCGGCGGAGAAAAGCTCGCGCAGGCGATTTCCCAAGCGCGGATGGTCGCGAAGGCTGTCGCGCAGGCGCAGCAGCAGATCGTCGAAGGAGATGCGGCCCTGGGCGCGCTTGCGGGCTTCGAGTTCGCGGCGCCCCCAAAAGGCGAAACGCAGTTTGAAGGCGGCCAGGGAGGCTTCCGGCGTGTCGTGCTCCCAGGGGCGCTGGTTGGGAAGGATCAGCGACGGACGGATTTCCAAGTCCGGGCGGCTTGCCGTGGCGAGCGCAATTTGCCGAAAAGTTTGCGGAGCAATGCCGGTCTGCTCCAGCAATTCGAGGAAATTCGGCGGCGCATCGTGCAGCTCGCGCGTCCAGCCGTCGGCGGCGATTTCCTCCAGGAAGGGACCAAGATCCGTGGCAATCTCGGCCCCGAAGTCACCGCCGCTGGCGAAGACGTTCTGTTGCAGCATGCGCCGGCAAAAGCCGTGGATGGTGGTGATGCTGGCCTCGTCGAAGCCCTCCAGGGCCGCGCGCAAACGCCGGGCGCGCAGTTCCACGCCCGGACGATCTTTGGCGGAGGCGATCATTTCCATGAACAGTTCGTCAGTTCCGGCGGGCAATCCGGCCAACTGGGCCTCCAGGGCGCCGAGGCCCGTGGCCAGGCGGCAACGCGCGCGGTCGCGCAACTCTCCGGCGGCGGCCTCGGTGTAGGTCACCACCAGGATGCGGTTCAAGGGGATGTCGAGATCCGCCACCAAACGCGCCAGCATGGCGGTGATGCTGTGCGTCTTGCCCGTGCCGGCGCTGGCCTCGACCAGCATGACCCCGGGCGGCAACTCGCCGCGCGGGTCGAAAGCCGCCGGGGCATCAGAGGGTCGGACGCGCTGACGCGCATTTCCCAGGGGAATCATTTTAGATGTGCCATCACCCATCTTCCAGCGCCTTTAGCAGGGGCGTCCAGAACTCGAGCGCCAAGGCGTGGAAGCCGAGTTTTTCAGGCCATTCGCAGCCGGGAAAGCCGAAGTCCTCGGCGTAAGGCGGGGACTCCGGGAAGAACAGCGCGTGGCAGGCATCGGTTCCTTCGCCCTGCTGCTCTTCTTGCTGGCCGCGATGCAGCCACTCTTTTCCCGCCGCGGCGCGAGCCTCTCTGAGCGCCGCCGGGTCGTCCCCATCCTTCAGCACCGCCTTCGCGTAAGCTCTTGAGGACTCCGGAAAAAAGAGGAGGGGCAGGCTTTGGCCCTGCAGGAAGAGCTCCGCAAGGCCAGCGAGTTCCGAAAGGGCTTGTTTCTGTCCGAGGGGCTCGAAGCGCTGAAGCTGAGGGCGGATCGATTTCCCGGATTTTTTGGTGCCGGCGATATGAGAGGCGCGCGCCGTGTCGGGACCGCTGGCTTGCAAGGCGAGGTGCCGCACCCAGAGCGAGGCGAGATGCCGGGCGTGGATCTGGCCGAAGTGGACCTCCACCAGCCCGCCGGCATAAAAGCCGCGCAGGCCGCCGCTGAGGCGCGCGCGCGGCAAGGCGAGGTCCACCTCGATTTCGCCGGACTTGCCTTGCAGCAGCGGGTTCACGCAGGCGGCGATGTCCTCGACCTGTTGCAGCAGCCGGGCGGCATAAAGCCCGCCCGAAGTGCCGTGGGGCAGCCGTCCCGAGGCCGTGAGCGCCGCGCGGATGCCCTCCGGGTTTTCCCCCGCGAGTCGCGAGCGCAGCGCGTCGTTTCCCAGCGACCAGCGCGCGAGTCCCTTGGGGTCCAGGGCCTCGCGATCCTCCGGAAGCTCCGGCATTTCATCGAGGTAGAGCCCCAGGCGTCGGCGCGCGAGATGACGCGCGGGCGAGGCGAAGAAGCGCGCGAGTTCGTCCAGGTTGATGTTGGGGGGATCCGCACCGAGCGTCGCAGCCAGGGGCGCGATCAGGAACCAGGGCGGGCTCTCCCCCGCGCGCGCGGCGATGCGGCGCGCCGCTTCGAGCCCGCGCCCATCGAAGCTCAAAGGCCCGGAAGCGCCCTTGTTTGTGGAATAATTGCGCGGGCTGAAGGGCTGGAGCGGATGCTCGACGACGATGAAAGCATCCAAATTCGGATCATGGGGCGGGGGAAGAAAAGAGGAGCGCAAAGTGTCCAGCAGTTCGCTCACGGGCACCGCCGCGGGCAGTTTGGAGTTGTCGCGCGCGCTGCGGCCGGTGGTGAAGATCAGCAGGCGTTCGCGGGCCGCCAGCAGGGATTCCAGGAAAAGGTGCCGGTCTTCATCGCGCAGGTTGCGGTCGCCGGGGCGCGGGTGTTGCTGCGCCAGATCCAGTTCCGCGGTGAACGACTGGCGCGGAAATGCGCCGTCATCCATCCCCAGAAGGACGACGACGCGAAAGGGGATGCTGCGCATGGGGACCATGGCGCAGAAAGTGACGCCGCCCGCCAGGAAACCGCCCGAGCGCCGGCGTGTCGAGCAGCGTTCCGTGAGGAGCGCGCTCACGGCTTCGAGGTCCAGCTTGCCGCTGAAACCCGCGGATTGCGCGTCACTCGCGACTTCCATCACCAGGCGCGCGAGTTCCAGGTGCTGGCCGTCACTTTCCGCGCTCCGTCTCCCTGGGGCCTCCAAAACGCTGGCCATGAGGTCCATCAGGAAGTCGCTCCACTCCGGTATCGTTTTCGCGGTCTGGGACGCCGCGGCCCGTTGCGCCAGGGACGCGATGAATTCCGCGAGCCGCCCCAGACCCTCGGCGTCTTCTTGCCCCAGCCAGCAGGGCGCGCGTCCGGCCCAGGGACGGCCCTCGACCGGAAGGGCGAGGCCGAGCAGCAGGCGCTCAAGTCCGAAACGCCAGGTGTTGAGGTCCACCTCGGGCTGGCCGCGCTGCGCCCGGTGTTGCGCGTCGAAGCCCCAGCGGATGCCGCTTTCCACCACCCACTCGCGCATCCGCGCCTCGCGCTCGGGCGCAAGGCCGAGGCGTCGGCGCACGGGTTCGAAGCCGATGAGGTCCAGGATCTCCGAGGCCCGAGCCCGCCCCCGCAGCACTTCGATGGCGGCGAAGAAGGCTTCCGCCACGGGATTCTCCCGGCGCATCCCGGCGTCGGCGATGCGGAAAGGGATGCGCGGCAGGCCGCCGTCCCATCCCGGCGCGCGGGCCTCGGAAAAGACGGCCTCGATGAAGGGCGCAAAGGTTTCGATGTCAGGGCACATCACCACCACGTCACGGGGTTCGATGGGGGACTTGAAGGCGGGGTCGCGGAAGAGTTCGAGCAGCTCGTCACGCAGAACCTCGACCTGGCGCAACGGGCCGTGGCACGAATGGATGCGGATACTGCGATCCCGCGGTGACACCTCAAGGGGAGGCTGGTGCGCCGGGTCGTATTCCCTGCACGGACCACGCCGGCGCACCTGGAAGATATCCGCTTGCAGGACGGTCAGCAGCGAATTCCCCGCGGGTTCGCGAAAGAGATCGCTCTCGTCCTCCTCGTACATCCCGCCGCAGACCTCTTCGAAAATATCCTGAAAATCGCGCGCCAATCGGCCCATGGAGGCGAGCAAGGGATGGCCGGCGGTGAGGTGCAGGCGCTCCGGAGTGGCGTCTGATCCGGCGCGGCGCAACAGCCGCGCATGTTCTCGCGGGGTTTTGATATCGGAGAAATAGTGGGGCGTGGGAGTCAGCACGAAAAGGTGCACCTCCACGAGGCGCGCCAGCCAGGAGAGCGCCCGCAGGTGGATGGGGGGGAGGGCGGAGATGCCAAAAACGGCGACGCGCCGGGGGAAATCCTCCGGCAGGCGCGCGCTGCCATCCGCGACGCGCTGCTAGGCCTGCGCGGCCAGGGCGGCGAAATGGCGGGAGCCGCGCGCGCGCAGCAGCTCGCGCCACAGGAAAGGCTGGAACTCCTGGCCCTTCGCGCCCGCGTCAGCACCCGTGCCCCACTCCAGTACCAGCTCGGGTCGGTAGCTCAGGTACTGGTCGAAGGCATCGGCGAGGCGCGAGGCTATTTCGATGGCGCGCCGACCGCTGGTCTCGTTTTCGAGGTAGCGTTTCAAGGGCGCCATTTCAGGGCGATCAAGGTTTTCCGTCAGCGCCGTGAGCACCGGCCAGATCAACCGGCGGGATTCCCAGGCAGCGGCTTCCTGGGCCTCCCGCGCGCCGGCACCAGCGAGCAGGGCGACGGCCTTGCGCAAAAACGCGGCGGGGAAGGGGAATTCAAGTCCCGCGCAGACGCCGAGCTTTTGGGCGATCTCCATGGAGAGCCAGCGCCCCATGCCGGAGCTGTGCACCAGGACGACCTGCCCCGCGAAGGGTCCGTCCAGAGGCGCGGCTACAACCTCCGCCAGCCTTTCCGCCAGCGCCTCAGCCCGGTTGGAGCGGTGGACCTTCATGGTTCCAGCATTGTCGGATCAGCCGCTGGGGTGGCAGTGGGGCGCGGCATCCAGGCGATTTTAATGTGATCGTGCGCCAATGATAGAGAGGAAGGCCATCGCGGCCCGTCCACGCCGTTGCGGGTGAGGAGGTCGAGCTCTCTATTCTATGACGCTCTTTCCAGCGCGGGTTTCCTGGATCCTGGACACCCATAAGATTCGCCTTCGTGCGCCTCCTGGCGACTACGGCCATCTATCTCTCCCTGGCGGGACTGTGCCTCTACGGCATGTTGTTTGTCTATTCCAGCACCATCCCCCCTTGGGCGGACGCCGACGAGACCTGGGTCTTCTCCGGGGCCTTCAAGAAACAGTGTGTCTTCTACCTTCTGGGTTGCGTGCTGGCTTACGGCGTGAGCCGCATTCCCTACCGGCGCTGGCGCAGCTACAGCCTGCTGTTCTACATCACCAACCTGTTCCTGCTGGTTTTGCTGCGGTTTTTCGGCCAGGTTTTCGGCGGGGCGCGCTCCTGGTTCGCCATCGGCGACCTGCGTTATCAGCCCTCCGAGACCATGAAAATCGCCTGGGCCCTTTATCTCGCTGAAGTCCTGCGCCATAGGGCCCAGCGCGGCAAACTTTGGGGGCTCACTTCATCTTTCCTGGCCACCCTGGTCCCGGTCTTCCTTATCCTCATCCAGCCCGATCTCGGCACGGCCTGTATCTTCGTGCCGGCCCTGACCCTCACCCTTTACGCCACGGGCGCGCGCAAGCGTCACCTTGCGCTGGCGGTGGGAATCATGGTGATCGCCGCCATTCCACTGTGGCATTTCGGCATGAAGGAGTACCAGAAGGATCGCCTGCGCGCCTGGCTGGATCCTAAAAATAAGGAGCAGAAAGAGGCCTACCAGCTCCGACACTCGCTGCTGGCCGTGGCGGATGGCTCCTGGTTCGGCAAGGGTTTGGGCCAGGGCGAGATGAACCGTCTGGCCTTGCTCCCAGAGCGCCACACCGACTTCATTTTTTCGGTGATCGCCGAGGAGTTGGGACTCTTTGGCGCGCTGGGCCTCATCGCCGCTTATGGCTTGCTCGTGCTTGCCATCGTGGCCCTCGCCACCTATACGCGAGAACCTTATGGCAAGGTCGCGCTCACCGCCATCGCCTCCATCATCTTCTGCCAGGCCTTCATCAACCTCGCGGTGGCGCTGGGCATCATCCCCACCACGGGTCTCACCCTGCCGCTGGTGAGCGCTGGCGGCTCCTCGGTGGTGGCGACCTCCGTGATGGTCGGCCTGGCCCTTTCCATCGCGCGGCATCCGGTGACGGTGCTCTCCAGCGAGGATTACCTGGATTGAAGCCACCGGCTCGCGGCGAGCTCAGGCAGTCTGTGGTTTGGGCGTCGCCCCGATTTTCACCAAGTTTATTTACCTGGGTCCGTTCCCGGCCCGAAAAATTCCTCGATGAACCGACGCGGCGTAAAAATCGGGCAGCCTTGGCACAGGTGCGCTGGAAAATGCTTGAGGTTGCCAGTCACTAGCGGCGCCTCGGCACTCAATGCGGTCTCCAGGAAGGGGATATCTCCGGCATCCGGCAAAGTCGAGATCAACACCGTCGCCACGATGCGCTCGCTGTCGCTGCTTAGAAAATCGAGAAGGGTTTCGGCCTCGGCCAGGGAAAAGTAGCGCCGGAAAGGGCGGCGGCGCAGCACGTCGGCATATTCGGCAAAGACGCGGTCGTCCATTATAAGCCGCAAGCGCCCTGAACGCAGGCGATCCGCAACACGCGCAGGAAAGCCCGCGGATTGGATAAGGCCGGACACGAGGACATTCGTGTCCACGACGGCTTTCACGACAATCCCCGGCGCTTCCGGCTGGCTCCGATCTGTTTCTCGATTTCCCCAGATTGTGGAGGCCGCCGATCTCCACGTTCGCGGATGCTGGAGACCAGGTTGGAAAACAAAGCGCGGCGAATCCCGGCCAGAGTCTCTTCGAGGCCCTGGGGACTGACGCTGACGAGGACAGCGCACGGCTGGCCATCGCGGGTGACGACGAGCTCTTTTTCTTGTTCCAACCGCGACCAAAGCTCCCGGCTGCGCTTGAAGTCCTGAACCGCAATGGTGGTCATCCCAATCTCCTTATCATATCCTTTACAGGATATCTATAAACCCGAATTTTCAAGCCTTTTTAAATTCCCACCAAATATTGGGAAAGATTGCCCGCCATGAGATCGTAAAAACTGTTTAGTTTTTAGATGTTTTTCACAATTCTTAGATGCACGCTCGGTCCATTGCCCCTTTTTAATGGCGACAGTTCGCTGGACAAAATTGTTGGACTAGTCTTGGCAACTATATTTTTCATGTGTGGGTTGCCATTTTTTGTTTGCAAAAAAATATTTTTATCGACACGCTTTTTGCTATAGGGATTATACTGTGGTGTGCATGTGGGTTGCTTATACTTTTAGTCTCATAATTCGTGGTCGGACCACTGGTGATTCGGGACCTAACCGCGATAAGCAATTGATTCGCAAGAAGACAAACCCTAAAACGGGCTGCTTTTTGGCCTTATTCGTAAGTTTCGACCCCCCTAAAAATGCGTTTGCGGATTTTTAGGGGACTCCCGGTGACGGTGCTGTCGAGCGAGGATTATCTGGATTGAAGCCGCCGGCTCGCGGCGAGTTCCCGCAGGTGTCGCGCCAGCACGGGCACCAGGTTCAGCTTTAGCGCTAGTTCCAAAAAGACCCACTCGTAGCCGTCGAGCGGCCCGCCAGAAAATTCGAGAACATGGGGATGCCAGGTCACGCGGTAGGTCGTGAAGTCGCGCCGGAAAGGCGCGAGGGTGCGGGGCTGTGAGCCGAGAAGCTCGGCCAACAGGTTCTGGCTTTCCCTCGCTCCGGGGGCCTCGACCAACGGCGGCTCGAAATGCCCTGGAAAGCGGCCCTTTTCGGGTCGCTGGCGCAGCAGTACACAGGAATCATCATTCACGGCCCAGCAAAAACTGATGTGCAGGGGTCGGGGCGCCAGCGCCACCTTTTTCGCCGGGTAGCGCTCGGGATGGCCCTGAGCCAGGGCGCGGCAGTTCTGTCTCAGGGGACAGGCGCGACATTCGGGCTGGCGCGGCTTGCAGACCAGCGCCCCGAGCTCCATCAACGCCTGCACCAACTGGCGCGGGCGATCCGGAGCGCGGAGTTCCGGCGCCACGAGCTGGCGAAAATGCTCGTCCTGAGCGCGGCTCGCCTTCGCCCCGTCGGCGCCGAAGCGCGCGAGCACGCGCCGGATATTGCCATCTATGGGCAGCTCGGGCTGGTTGAAGGCGATGGCGGCAACGGCCGCGGCGGTGTAGGGGCCGAGGCCCGGGAGTTTTTCCAGCTCTTCGCGGCTGGAGGGGATCTCCCCTCCAAAACGCTCCATGACCGTTTGAGCTAGAAGCTGTAGACGACGCGCGCGGTGGTAGTAGCCCAGCCCTTCCCAGAGCCGCAACACCTGCTCCTCGCTGGCCCGCGCGAGTTCCCGCCAACCCGGCAGCTCCCGCAGCCAGCGCTCGAAATAGGGCACGACGGTGACCACCTGGGTTTGCTGCAGCATGAACTCGCTTACAGCCACCTCGTAAGGGGCGTAGCGCGCCCGCCAGGGAAGCTGGCGGGCGTTGCGCGCGAACCAGGACAGCAGCCGGCGCGCGGGCAGAATAGCCTCAGCCGCCGTGCTCCTCGATTTCGCCCAGCACCTGGTTCACGGCGACTTCCGCGCCCGCCACCACCAGGATGCGCCGCAAGCGGCCTGAGCACGGGGCGGGCAAGGTGAAGGCCGCCTTGTCGGTGAGCAGCTCAAGGATCTCCTGGCCCTCCGCTATTTCTTCGCCCTCGCGGGCGTACCACTGGAGCACCTTGGCGCGCTCGTCCCCGTCTTCGGCGAACTCTGGAAGGACGATGGCCGTCATGGTTTTTCCTTCATGCCGATTTCACGCCTAAGATGGAGGGTCTCAACCGGCGTCAACTCGCGGATGCAACTGCGCTTGAGCTGCGGGTCGCTGATCCCCGCTACCGCCACCTGGAACGCGCGCTGCACGGGATGGCCCAGCGTCAGGAAAAGCCGGCGCAACAGGCCCTCGCGCTCGCCGCGCAGGCGCGCCTCATACCAGGGGCGCGCCTCCTCGTCATCGCGCAGATATTTGATGCCGTCCAGCGCGGCGCGCTGGTTTTCCAGCAGCAGTCCCCGTTCCAGGGTCCGCATCTCCTTGGGGTCGAGCTTCTGCTTGAGCCGCACCTCGAAGACACGCTCCAGGAAGCGCAGGCGCCGGGTGATGGCCTGGTGCAAGGCGCCGTCGTTGGTGAGCAGCACCAGACCCGCGACCTCGCGTTCCAGCCCCACGCCCACGGCATAAGGCGCGAGCTCAGGGGCGAGGTCCTGGATGGCATGGCCGGGGCGCAGCGGATCGGGAGCGCAACTCCAGCCGCGCGGCTTGTGAAACAGCAGGGTGGCCGTGGCGGCGGGACGAACCGCGGCACCGCGATAAAAGACCTTGTCCACTCCGGGGACCACTTTCATGCCCAACTCGACCCGGCCCCGGCCCGCCACCCGCACTTCGCCCGCGGCGATGAGCTCCTCGCAGCGGCGCCGCGAGCCCAACCCGCTCATGGCGAGGTATTTCTGCAACCTGACGGCTTCCTGGTTCATGTTGGCCTTAGCGAATGGCGAGTATAAGAATCCACATATTCGCTCCAGGCAATTAGCCGGTCCAAAATGCAAAGACTTGATAATTTGAATCTGGCGAACTTTTATCGCTCCAGGGTGTGATGAATGAGCCTCACGCCCCAGGAGTTCCTCCCTCCCACCTCGCCGGACCCCCATGCCAACTTCATGCGCGAGGCGCTGCGCGAGGCGCTGGCGGCCTACAAGGAAGGCGAGGTGCCCGTGGGGGCGGTCATCGCGTTCGAGGGGCGCGTCATCGCCCGCGCTCACAACCAGCGCGAGACGCTGCAAGATCCCACCGCGCACGCCGAGATCCTGGCCATCACCCAGGCGGCCAGCCAGCTCGAAAGCTGGCGGCTGGAGGGCACCGCCCTCTATGTGACCCTGGAGCCCTGCCCCATGTGCGCCGGGGCCATCGTGAACGCGCGCATCCCCGCGCTTTACTTCGGCGCGCCCGATCCCAAGGCGGGGGCCGTCGAGACGCTCTATCGCCTGGCCAGCGATCCGCGCCTCAACCACCGCGCCGCGGTGGCGGGGGGGCTCTACGCGGAGCGCAGTTCCGCCCTGCTTTCGCGATTTTTCGCTGAAAGGCGCCTCGGCCCCGGCGCGCCGCGGCACGACGGCCCAGCGCGTTGAAGGACCGCTCCCGCGGTTTAAGATCCCCCTTTTACCCGGAGAACTCATGAACGCACCCGTCAAGGCCCAGGACTTCAAGGTGAAGGATCTCTCGCTCGCCCCCTGGGGTCGCAAGGAGATCGAGCTCGCCGAAGTCGAGATGCCCGGCCTGATGGCGCTGCGCGAGGAATACCGCAAGAGCCAGCCCCTCAAGGGCGCGCGCATCGCCGGCTGTCTGCACATGACCATCGAGACGGCGGTGCTCATCGAGACGCTCACCGCGCTCGGAGCCAGCGTGCGCTGGAGCAGTTGCAACATCTTCAGCACCCAGGACCACGCCGCCGCCGCCGTGGCCGCCGCCGGCACGCCGGTCTTCGCCTGGAAGGGCGAGACGCTGGAAGAATACGACTGGTGCGTAGAGCAGACGCTGCGCTGGCCGGACGGCGGCGCGCTCAACGTCATCCTGGATGATGGCGGGGATCTCACCAACGTTGTTTTGGACCACCATCCTGAAATCGTGAAGAACCTCAAGGGCATTTCCGAGGAAACCACCACCGGCGTGCACCGGCTCTACGAGCGCATGAAGAAAGGCACCTTGCCCGTGCCCGCCATCAACGTCAACGACTCGGTGACCAAGTCCAAATTCGACAACCTCTACGGCTGCCGCGAATCTCTGGCCGACGGGCTGAAACGCGCCACCGGCGTGATGATCGCCGGCAAGGTCGCGGTGGTCTGCGGCTACGGCGACGTGGGCAAGGGCTGCGCCCAGTCCATGCGCGGCTTCGGGGCGCGGGTCGTCGTGACTGAAATAGACCCCATCAACGCGCTGCAGGCGGCCATGGA
>JAHFOS010000255.1 GCA_023261545.1 bacterium | reverse complement strand
CAATGACCATGGTGGCCCGGTCCTTGAGCAGCACCGCCAGCGTTTCGAGCTTCTTGAGGTGCAGCGCGAGTTCGGGATCGGCCGCGAGCGAGCGATAGGCCTCGGAAGAATCCGCCTCGGCCTGGGCGAGGATGGCGCGCGCTTTCTGTCCCGTCTCGGCCAGGGCCGAGTCGTAACGCGCCTGCGCCTCGACGCGGATGCGCTTGGCCTGGGCCTCGCCCTCGGATTTGAGCGTGGCGCTGAGTTGCTGGCGCTCAGCCGACATTTTATTGTAAACATCCTGCAGCACCGCCTGGGTCACGCCGATTTGGGTGAAACCCACGGCCAGCACCTCGACGCCGTACTGTTCGCGGCATTTGGGAGCGATGTCGCGGCGCACGCTCTCCTCGATGGCCAGGAGGCCCGGCCCCGTGCTGGAGGCGGGGAAAATAGCGGCCAGCGGCTGCCGGCCGAACTCGGCGTTCTGCAGGCTGCGCACCAGTCCCGCCACTTGCCCCTCGAAGCGCTCGGGAGTGCCCACCGCCTGGTGGAAGCGCGCCACGCCCTCGGGAAGGATGCGCCACAGCAGGTAGGGCCGCACGCGAAAGGTGTACTGGTCGGCGGTGAGCACCTGCTCCTCCTTGCCCTGGAAGACCTGGGCGCGTCCCTCGAAGCTCACGATGCGCGAGAGCGGCCAGGGCAGCTTGAAGTAGAGGCCGGGGGACGACGTGCCGCCGCGCACGCGCCCGAGTTCCTCCACCACGGTGAGCGTGCCCTCCTCCACGGTGAACACCGCGGTGGAGCCGAGGAGTAGCACGGCGATGAGAACAGCGACGATGAGGATGCGGGGTTTCATTTCTTTTTGCCTTCCAGCACGAGGTCGAGCATCTCCGGTTGCAGCGTTTCTTCGAGGTTCAGCTCATAGACGTTGCGCTGCGCCCCGGAAAGGTCAATGATTTTGCGGCGGCTCCCAAGCGCGGCGGCGAGTCCGTCCAGCAGTTTGCGCTCCAGGAAAATAGCGCCCGCCGACTGGCGCGCGGCGCGCGCCTCCTCGAAATACAGGCGGTCGCCCTGCACCGTGGCCACGGCCTTGCTGGCCGCGGCTTCAGCCTCGGCCAGGATGGCGCGGCGCTCGTCCGCCAGCCGGCCGTCGAGGGCCGAGGCGAAGGCCCGCGCCTCCAGCACCGTCTGGTCTTTGCGGTAGCGCGCGGCGATGGACGCCGCGAAGGCCTCCATGGTGCTGCGCGGAGGGTGGATTTGCGGCACGGAGAAGCGCAGCACGCGCACGCCCGTCCCCAGCGCCTCCAAGCGCCGTTGCAGCCCCTCGGCCACGGCGCGCTCGAAAGTGGAGCGCTCCGCCGAGAGCAGGGTGCGGCTGTCCGAGCCGAGCGCTTGCAGGATCAATTGCCGCTCGGCCTCCGCGCGCACCAGGACGGCCGTGTCCGCGTGGCCGTAGTGAAAGGCGACGGGTTCGGCGATGAGGTAAACCAACACGGCGTTGGCGACGTAGAGATCAAAGGGCAGTTTGGAGGGCGCCGGCCCGGATCGCTCGGGGACGATGAGTGCGCGCTCTTCGAGGTGGTGCTCCTGGTCCCAGAGCACGGGGCGTTTGGGATCCTCCAGGCTGCCGACTTCCACGTTGCGCACGCTCTCCACGTCGAGCCCGCGCACCCGGCCCAGCGGCCAGGGCAGCGTGAGGTAGGGGCCGGGCGCAAGCACCTTTCCTGTGAAACGACCGAGGCGCTCCTCGAAACCCACGTGGCCGGGCGGAATGATGCCGAAGGAGCTGCCCGCCAGCAGGGCGAGCAGGAAGACGGCGAGGAACGGGGCGGCGATGCGCGGCAGGCCCTCGCTGAGCCAGCGGCGCGGGTCGGCGCCGAACTGGTAGGCCGCCGCCTCGCCCAGGTCTTCTCGCAGATCGAAATTCCAACGCACGCGCGCCAGCAGCGTGCAGTGGGGAGGCAGGCCTGCCGGGCGCATCCCGTAAAGCGCGAGCAGCGCGCGCACGGCGCATTCCAGCGCCCAGGCCGCGGGGACGGCGGCGGCGGCGAATTGCAGCCAGCGCACCGGCCCTTCGAGCTCCGCGCGCGTGGAGCAGGCGGCACTGGCCGCCAGCAACAGGCTGAACAGGCACTGGTGGATCTGCGCCCCGCCGGCGGCGAGCAAGTGGTGCAGCCCGAGCGGCGAGGCGAGTCCGGCCAGATAGCGCGCTAGCACGAAGGCGGCGGCGGCCCGCAGCCCCAGGAGCGAGGCCTGGACGCTGGGAGTAAGCCCTGTTCCCACCGGCGCGATCCCCGCGGTGGCGAAGGCCATCCCCACAGCGCCGGCGAACGCGAGGAAAGCGAGGACCGGAGCGAGGCGGCGTGTAAAAAAACGCTCCTTCTGCTCCAGCAGGACCTCTTCAAAAGACTCGCCAAAAAGCTGGGAACGCTCGAGGGCCCGGCGCCGCTCCGCGCCGATGCGCGCGCGCGCCTCTTCCTGCTCCACGCTGCGGCGCGCCAGCAGCAGGTGGCCGGCGGCGATGAGCCACAACGGGGCGAAAGCCAGGTCGAGCAGCGCCGGCAGGGCGAGCGCGCGCGCCGGGCCTTGCAGCGAAAACAGCGCCAGCACGGCGCTCGCCCCCGCCGTCGCCGCGGCCAGGATGACGAGCAGCCGCAACAGGTGCTGGATCTCGCGGTGCTTCAAATTAGATCCATGAAACTTCGCGGCCCATTGTAGGGCCTCCGGTTGAAGTCCATATCCGGCGCCACCACGCCCAGAGGGCGAATTCCTGGCCCGCAATCCGTTGGCGGAGAGGGATATAGGCTGTAGACCGAAGGCTGTAGGCTGTAGGAAAGACGGGAAGGCGCCGTGGCCGGGTCAGCGCGCCTCAGAGATCCCGTGCGGCGAAATCCACTTCGTCCAGAGGATAGACAGGCCGGCGCAGCTTCTGGTAGGGCAGGCGCTTCAGGTTGCTGGTGCCGAGGCCCGGGGTGTCAACGTAGTGGGTCGCGCGCGTGATGGGGTCGTAGGCCTGCTTGTGCGAAACGGCGGCCTTGATCACGATGATGTAGGCCTCCTCGGGAACGATGCCCTGGCTGCGCAACTGGCCGAGGTCCATGGGCGGAGTTTTATAGGTGGTGAGCAGGATCTTCCCCTGGGGGATGCGCACCGTGGCCGAAGGCCCCATGTTCGCGCGCGTGCCCACCATGCTGGCCAGGTGCGAGTGCGGGTCCTCCAGATCGAAAACGCCGTCGCTCAAATGCAGCACCTGGCCGGCGATGGGCACGGGCTGGCCATGGAGGGCATCGGTCTTGGCGCCGATTTCCAGACGCACTTCGGCCTTGAGTCCCGCCCGGTGGCAGGCGGCGGCGGCGGCGGGATCATTGATCACGGCCACGATGTTCTGGTATCCCGCGCGCAACAGCGGTTCCAGGCAACCCGTTCCGTCCCCGGGAGTGCCGCCGCCGATATTGTCCGAAGGCTCCACCAGCAGCACCGGCCCGCTTCCGGACTTCGCGAGTTTCTTCAGGACTTCATCCACGGGCTGGTCCACGGGTACGCCTTTTTCACGGAGTCGGATGGCGATGGCGCAAAGCTCGCGCAGGTAGCCCCGCGCTTGCGCCGCATCCCCCACGGTGGTGCAAGTCACTGAGAAACCCGCTTCGGGGATATCGCTGTACGAGTAGCCCGCAAAGACGTTGATGCACAAGACCTCGGGGTGCGCCGCCTCGATTTCCCGCGCCCGCGCCAGCACCGCCCGCATGGGGTCGGCGCGCGTGGCCACGCCCACGGGCGGAAAGATGATCGGGGGATGCAGATAAAAAGTCTGGGGTTTCAGATTTTCGCGCAGGATACGCTCCAAGAGCCGCGCGCCCGCGGCGGCGGCCTCGCAGGCGTCGGTGTGGGGATTCTCGCGGTAACTGTAGAACAGGCTGCCGTAACGCGCCATCTTTTCGGTGAAGTTGCCGTGGAGATCC
>JAHFOS010000122.1 GCA_023261545.1 bacterium | reverse complement strand
AGTGCCTCGCGAAGCGGGTTTATAGATATTATATTATATCTACGTTCACAAAAAAATCAAGAGGAAATCCTAATGTTTTTCAAAAAGTCAACGGTAGATATAAGAAACCGCAGATTTCAGGCTGCGCGTCTCCGCGTGCAAGAAAATTTCTGCGTTAAGCAATGGTGGGAAAAATGAAAAAGAAGAATGGGATTTATTCACGCGGAGACGCGGAGAACGCGGAGGGGGAAGCGGCCGTTGACGACTTTTTTGGTTCCGGCTGCCGGGTTAGCTTCTTTCTGCTGGAGCGCTGCGACCTACGGATAAGATCACCCCCCGGATTTTTTGTGACATGCGTACCCCAGCATGATCCACCACCTGCCCCACCTCAACAACTTCGAGCGCCCGCCTCTCGCCCCTTGGGAGCGCGAGGGCAAGGTTGGCCTGGACAAGAACGAGCCGCCTTTTTCGCCCGCCGATATCGTCAAGGGTTTCTTCGACGACCTCAGAGCCTGGAACCCGCGCACCTATCCCGATTCCTACGCCCTCTACGAGAAGCTCGCCAGACACCTCCGCGTTGACATCAAGAGTTTGCTGGTCACCTTCGGGTCGGAGCAAGCCATCCGCGTCGCCTTCGAGATCATGATCGGCCCCGGGGACGTGGTCGTCTATCCCAATCCCGCCTTCGCCATGATTGACGTCTTCGCCAACCAGTTCCGCGCGCACAAGCGCCTGGCGGAATTCCGTCCGGGGCCCAGGCTGGAGATCGCGGACTTCCTCGAGCTCATCCAGGCCGACACGCGCCTGGTGGTGCTGCCGAACCCCAACAACCCCACGGGCACGTTTTTCAACCTTGAGGAACTGCGGCGCATCGCCCAGCGATCCCAAGAAGTCGGCGCGCTCTTCCTCGTGGACGAGGCCTACCATCCCTACGCCGGCGTCACGGCCCTGGAACTCATCCCCGAGTTCCCCTGCGTGGCCGTGACGCGCACCTTCTCCAAGGCCTGGGGCTTGGCGGGCGTGCGCGCCGGGCTGGTCATCGCCCAGCCCGAAGTGATCCGCATCTTCCGCAAAGTGAAGCCCATCGATGAAATCTCGACCTTCTCGCTCGCCGCCTGCCTGAAGGCCCTCGACCACCCCGAAATCCTCAAGCGCAACACCGCGCAGGTCAAGCTCTGGAAAGCGCGTTTCGCGCTGCTCGCGCGAGCGGGCGTTGAACCCCTGCCCAGTGCCGGCAACTATGTGCTGCTGCGCCTGACGGCGGGCCGGCGCCGCGAACTCGAAGCCTGGGCCGCCGCGCACGGCTATCTCCTGAAGTTCGACATGGGCCACCCCTGCATGGAAGGCGTGGTGCGCTTCTGCATCGGCAAGGACCGCGAAATGCAGCCGCTCTTCAATTTCCTGGCCGGCAAGCTGCCGGCGCGTCGGGCCGCCGCCACTCCGGCCCGGAAGCCCTCGGGCCGCCCGCTGACCAGGACGACCGCCCGCAAAAGCCCCAGGCCCGCCTCGCGCCGACGCTGATTCAACCCCGTCCGACAGGACGGCGAACGGCGCCGCGGCCGTTGGAGCCGTCAATAAAAGTTTGCGAAGTGGAGGCTCCAGAGTTGCGAACGCGGAGAACCGTGAACAAACGGGGGAAACCCTCCCAGAAGTACGCATGAGTCGGATGAACCATATTTTTGGACTATGCAGAGGGTTTTTGCGCATCCTTCCTCCCTCCCTACTCACCCCCTTGTCACCCGTGCCAGTTCCTCCAGTTCCTCCTTGATGCGCATGCGCTCCACCGGGGGCAGGCGGTCCACGAAGGTGATGCCGTCGAGGTGGTCTATTTCGTGCTGGAACATGGCGCAAAGCAGTTCTTCGGCCTCGATGCGCTGTTCCTGACCAGCGAGGTCTAATCCGCGCACCACCACCCTGGCGGCGCGCGCGAGCACCCCGCGAATTTCGGGGAAGCTCAGGCAGCCCTCGTCACTCTCCATGGTGCCATGAGACTCGATGATTTCGGGGTTGATGAGCACCTGGGGGGCCTCGCGCTCCTCGCTGAGATCGTAAACGATGATGCGCTGGCTGAGGCCCGCCTGGGGCCCCGCGAGGCCGATGCCGCCTTCGTCTTGCATGATCTCCGCCATGCGCGCGCCGATGGCGCGGATGTTCGCCGGCAGCGGCAACTGGAAGGGCTTGGACTTTTTCTTCAGGATGGGATCGGGGTAAATCCGCAGAAAAAGTTCGCGTGGATCTATCGGGCTCATGCCAACCTATTGTATTCATCCATCGGCCAGGAGAAGCCTTGGAGAGCCTCCTGGCCCTTGTCTCAGGGACGAATTGGGCTAGAATGCAAGAGATGAAGCAAAGCGCTTTTACGGCCCTGTATCACAAGAGCGGCCGCTGGTGGATCGGGCGTGTCGAGGAGGTCCCTGGGGCTAACACGCAAGGCAGGACCTTGAGGGAGGTTCGCGCCAACCTCAAGGAGGCGGTGCGCATGGTCTTGGCGGCTCAGAAGGAGATTCGCCGCCGGCAGGAAGCGGGGACGATCGTTCGCGAAAGACTGGCCGTCACCATCGAGTGAAACGGCGCGATCTGCTGCGGCATCTGCTCCGCCATGGCTGCGAATTCTTGCGGGAGGGCTCCTGGCATTCGGTTTATTGGAACCCCGGCAATTTGAGGGTTTCTACGATACCGCGCCATCGGGAGATCCATTCCATCACGGCAGATTCCATCTGCAAAGACCTGGGGGTTCCGCTGCCGCGCTGATTTGGGTTTCACCCCAGCGCCTTCACGATATTACTGAACAGGCGCAGGCAATCCGTAGTGCCCTCACCGCCGCCGTGGCGCGTCCAGTCGGGGCGCTGCAAGTTGTAGAGCGCGGCTTCGGGATGTGGCATCAGGCCGAGGATAAGGCCGCTCGCGTCGAGGAAGCCCGCCGCGGAGTGCCAGCTTCCATTGGGATTGGCGGGGTAGTTCGTGGCCGGCTGGCCGGCTTCGAGGTAGCGGAACGCGATGTGCCCGGCCTTTTCCAGGGCGTCCATGGCGGCGGGCGAGGAGCCGACGAGCTTGCCCTCGCCGTGGCGCACCGGGCAGCGCAGCGTGGCAAGGCCCGTCAACCAGGGGCTGCGCCGCGCCGCGCGCGCTTCCACGCCGATTTCGACCCAGCGGTCCTCGAAACGGCCCGAGTCGTTGTGGACGAGGCTGGCCTCCTGTTCGATACGGCCGCGGCTCATGGGCAGGAGACCGGCCTTGACCAGGACCTGGAAGCCGTTGCAGATGCCAAGAACCGGCAGGCCTCGCGCCACCACTTCTCCCAGAGCCTCCCCCAGCCGGTGGCGCAGGAAGCCCGCCAGCAGCCGCCCGGAGCCGAGGTGGTCGCCGTAAGAGAAACCCCCGGGTAGCGCCAGGATCTGGTGATCGAAAATCAAGCGCGGGTTCTCGCCGAGATCGAAGAGATGCACGGACCGGGGATCGGCGCCGGCCAGCGCGAAGGCTTCGGCCAGTTCGCGGTCGGCGTTGATGCCGGCTCCGGTGAGGATGAGCGCGCGCGGCTTCACAGCAGCTTGCCCAGAGGCGTGCGCCAGGACTCGTAGAGCGAGTCGAGCTCCAGGGTCGGGAGGTCCCCGCCCTCCAGGCGGTACGCCTGCTGCACCCTGCCAAGGCACAGAATCTCCTGCCCGGCGAATTCCCGCCGCAGTCTTTCTTCATGTTCGGGGCTCAGACTTACAAGAATGCGGCTGGCGCTCTCCGAGAAGAAGAAGCGCACAGGATGGAGGGCACGGCTGCCCTGTGGGTGCAGTTCAAGCCTGGCGCCAAGCCGGCCCCCGAAGCAGCTTTCGGCCAGAGCCACCAGCAGGCCGCCCTCCGAGAGGTCGTGGGCCGAGGCCAGGACGCCTTCTCGGGCGAGGCGGTGCAGTGCGCGATAACGCGTCAGTGCTGAGCGTGGCTCGACGGCGGGCGCATGAATTCCGATAAGGCCCAGATGCGCGTAGAGTTCGCTGCCGCCGAGTTCGTCTTTCGTCTCCCCCAGCAAAAAGATGAGGTCGCCCGGGCGCTTGAAATCGCTGGTGAGGGCGCGGCGCGCGTCGGGGACAACGCCCACGGCGGTGAACAGCAGGGTCGGCGGCACGCTGATGCGCGCAGCATTTTGGACGCCGGCGTTGGACCTGGCAAGACTCGCCGCCGCCCCCTCTCCAACCCTCTCACCGGGAGAGCGGGGAAAAACGTAATCGTTCTTCATGCTGTCCTTGCCCGAGATGCAAGGCAGCTTGTAGGCGAGGCAGATGTCCGCGAGCGCCCGGCAGGCGCGCACGAGCTGCGCCGCCTTGTGCTCGGCGTCGGGGTTGTTCGCGCCGGGCAGGGGATCGGGCCAACAAAAATTGTCGAGCCCCACCGCCGTGTCGGGATCGGCCCCGGCGCAGACCAGCGAGGCCAGGGCTTCGTCCACGGCGTTCGCGGCCATGCGCCCGGCGTCAATGTCCGAAAAACGCGCCCGCAGGCCGTGCGCGATGGCCAGAGCGCGGTAGGTGCCGGGGTCGGGGCGCAGCACCGCCGCATCGGAAGGCCCGTCGGCGCGCTCCCCGCAGAAGGGTTTGATCACGCTCATACCCTGCACCTCGTGGTCGTATTCGCGCACCCAGTCCTCTTTCGAGCAGATGTTCCAGCGCGCGAGCATGGCGCGGGCCAGGGCCGCGTCCAGCGCGGGGAGGTCGCCGTCGCGCGCCTCCGCACCTTGCGGCGGCGACCAGCGCGCGCGGATACGCAGGCGCGGCGCGCCCTCGTGCAGGAATTCGAGTTCGAGGCGAGCCACGGGCCGCTCACCATGGAAGACCTCGAAACAGCCGCTGGCGGTGAACGCGCCGATGGCGGCGGCCAACACCCCGCGGCGGCGCGCGAGGTCCAGGAAGACCCCGAGCTTGTCCGGGGGCACGGCCAGGCTCATGCGCTCCTGGGATTCCGAAACCAGGATGTGCCAAGGGGCCAGGCCCGCGGCCTTCAGGGGCACCGCGGCGAGGTCAATGCGCGCCCCGCCGCATTCGCGCGCCATCTCGCCGATAGAGGATGAAAGCCCGCCGGCGCCGTTGTCGGTGATGAAGCGATACAGGCCGAGGTCGCGCGCCTCCAGGATGAAATCGATCATGCGCTTCTGGGTGATGGGATCGCCGATTTGCACCGCCGAGGTGGGGGAGACCTCGCTCAGGCCCTCGGAGCTCATGGTGGCGCCGTGGATGCCGTCGGCGCCGACCCGGCCGCCCACCATCACGGCGGCGTCGCCGGGCGCGATGGATTTCTCGTGGGAGGCCCGGCCGCAAACCCGGCGCGGCGCAAGGCCGGCGGTGCCGCAGAAGACCAGCGGTTTGCCGATATAACGCGGGTCGAAGCTGATGCTGCCATTCACGGTGGGGATGCCCGACTGGTTGCCGCCGTCCTTGATGCCGCGGTGCACACCGCGCAAGATGCGCCGCGGATGCAGCAGGCGCGGCGGCAGCGCATCGCCGTGGTCGGGCGGGCCGAAGCAGAAGACGTCGGTGTTGAGGATGGGCCTGAAGCCCTGGCCCGTGCCGAGCACGTCGCGGTTCACGCCCACGATGCCGGTCATGGCGCCGCCGTAGGGTTCCAAAGCGCTCGGGCTGTTGTGCGTCTCCACCTTGATGCACACGTCGAGTTCCTCGCTGAAATGGAAGACGCCGGCGTTGTCGGAGAAGACGCTGGCGATGTCGCCGCGCTGCCGCATGATCTGGCGCGTGGGGGCGGCGATGAAGGTCTTGAAAAGCGAGTCCACGGTCTCGCGCCGGCCTTCGTCCTCCACCTCGAAGATGCCCGCGAAAATCTTGTGCTTGCAGTGCTCGCTCCAGGTCTGGGCGATGGCCTCGATTTCGGCGTCGGTGGGTTCCTCGGGCAGGCCGGCAGCACGCCGGGCGGCGCGCCGAACGGGATCGCGGAAGTGACTTTGCACCGCGCGCATTTCCTCCAAGCTGAGCGCCAGGACGCGCGCGCGGGAAAGGGCTTCGAGCTCGGCGTCACTGAGCTGGCTGAGCGGCACGGGCTCCACCGCGCCCACCCCAAGGGCTGGAGCGGGCACCGGAGGCGCGAAACGCTGCCCGGCCTCCCACTGCGCGCGGCTCAGCGCTTCGACTTTCTCGATGAGCGGGTTGTAAAGGACCTCGTTGCACACGCGCTCCAACTCCCGAGGCGTGGGACCGGGAGCGAGGAAGGCCCAGACGGTGGCGGAGTGGATCTCCTCGTCGGAACCGAGTTTGCGGCCAAGGAGGAACTCGATGCCCTCGGCGGCGCTGCGGGCCACGTTGTCCGTCACGCCGGGTCGGAACGAGACGCAGACGGCGAAAGCAAAGTCCCCATAAATCGGCCACTCTTGTGAGGGTGCATCCCTCAAGGGGGCGAAGTCCCCATCCACCGGCCTCTCTAGTGAGGGCACACCCATCAAGGGGGCAAAGTCCCCATAAATCGGCCGCTCTTGTGAGGGCACGTCCCTCAAGGGGGCGAAGTCCCCATGGATCGGCCCCGCAAGAGAGGGCGCGACCTTCAAGGAAGCGGCGTCCCCATCGTCGGCCTGTCCATCTAGGAAAAGCCGCTCGACGATCGGATCAGCGAAGATTTCGCGGCCGATGCGCCAGGCCTCCGCGGCGCTGAAGCGGCCCGCCAGGGTGAGCGCGCGCACCGCGCGGATGGGGCCGCACGCGACCTTGAGGTCTTCGCGCAGCGTGCGCCGCAATTTTTCCCCGGCCGCGTCGCGAAAAGCCTCCAATCCCGCCGCTTCGAGCCGGCGCAAGGCGCGGGCTTCAGCCGGAGCGGGTGGTGAAGCGCAGGGTTTCATGGATGATGTGTTGCAGCAGGCGGGCGTTCATGAGCTTGCTCAGCAGGCCGTTCACGCCTTTCTCCGCGCAGCGCTGGGCCATTTCCATCGTGACTTCGGAGGTCATGAGGAAGATACGCGCGCTTTGGCTGGCATCGCGGATGCGCGCGGCCAGTTCCAGACCATTTTCTCCCGGCAGGTGGTAGTCGGTGATGACCACGTGCGGATTTTCGACGGCAAAGATCTTGAAGGCTTCGCCCGTATCAGCGGCGGTGAAAATGGCGCAATCCGGATCGTGGTGGCGAATAATTTTTTCAAACAGGCTCCTCACGACGGATGAATCGTCCACGATAAGATAACGATTGCGGAAGCGCGGGGTGGAGGTCGAGAGATAGACCTGCCAGGAGCCGAGGTCGGTCTCGAAACGCGCCGCATAGTTCTGGCGGTCCGCGGGAATGGCGAGCTCGCCCCCGCGCTGGGTCTGGGGCAGGCCGAGTTTCATCCGGTACCCCATGCGGCTTTTGAAGCCGCCAGCCACTTCATTGGCGAGCTCATAAAGCAGTCCGAGGTTGCCGTCCTTGCTCGTGGCGGCGCTTTCCCCCATCACCTGCTTGAAGATGGTTTCGGCCAGGGCCTCGCTGGTGATAAAGGCGATGAAGAAATCGAACTCGCCCGACATCTCGATGTTGGCGGCCACGCCCTCCACGCGCACGGGACCACGATGGGTGACCCTGGTGAACGAGGCCATGCGCGGCAGGGGCAAACCCCAGACGGCACAGAAGTGGCTGAAGGTCTCCTGCATGGGTTTTGCGAAATTCTGCTGGCGATGCTTTTCCAGATCAGCGCGGAAAGAGAAGAAGGCCGCCAGTTTGCGGCGGATTTCGACGAGCCCCAGGCGATATTTCACCGACCCGGTGAAAAGCCCGCGCCACTCTGTGACGGGGATGGTCAGGTCCTGAGTAATGATCAGCAGGACCTCGCAAGAGTGGCCGAACAGCACCGTGCGCAGGGCATCCTGGGGGCAAACCGGCGCGTCTCCCAGCGCCAAGCGGTCGTCGAAGAGCAGCAGGGGATGGGGGTCTTCCCGCATCAGCACATCGCTGAGGCTTGAGATATCGTCCAGGTAAGTGATCCCCACTTCGAGTTCCCGGGCCACGATCTCGAATACGTCCCGCACCTCCGGTTGTGCGCTGAAGAGCAGGAGGCGCTGTCCCTTGAGGGTTTCGTGCATCGCCGTCTTGTCTTGCATCAGGCGGCGCAACAGCGCCGCGAGCTTTTCGAAGACTACGGGTTGCTCCATGCACGCCGTGGCCCCGAGCCGGAAGGCCTTGTGCTCGGATTCCCCTTTGGCTTTCAGGATGAGCACGATGGGGATCAGGCTGTGGGCCGTGCGCAGCCGCGCCAGGAACTCCATGCCGCCCACGATCGGGGCGTCCTCGGAGATGATGACGGCGTCAAAAAATCCGTTGAGAGCCATGGCGAGGCCGCGCTGGCCATCGGCCACGGGTTCCGAGTTGAGTTTGGCTTTGTCGAGCAAGGCACACAAATGCCGGCGCGAAACAGCGTCGCCATCGATGACCAGGGTTCTGAATTGCAAAAGGCTGGCCCCCAAACTTACCCGGCCAAGATAATCCCGCCGCCGCCGTCGCCAGGGGCCGGGAAACGCCTGAAACCCTGGCCGTCAAGCCTCATGGTTGGGGTGCAGCGCGTGAAAACGCGCCGGACGCCGAGAGAGGCGCGCCTCAAGCCGTCGTGGCGGGGGAGTGGGACGGCGGCGCCGCGCTTCCCGCGGCGGGGGTGGCGGCGGGCGCCTGCTGTTTTTCGCGGCTGTGCATATAGACGGCGAAAGGCACCGCGATGAAGATGGTGCTGTAGAAGCCGGTGGTGATGCCCACGAGCATGGTGAAGGCGAAGTCGTTCATCACCCCGCCGCCCAGGATCAGCAGCGCCAGCACCACGAAGAGCGTGGTGAGCACGGTGAGCGTGGTGCGTCCCAGGGTCTGGTTCACGCTTTTAAAGGCGATGGCCTGGAGATCGTAATTCTTCTGCTTGCCGATGTTTTCGCGGATGCGGTCGAAGATGACGATGGTGTCGTTGATGGAGTAGCCGACGACGGTGAGGATGGCGGCGAAGACGGTGAGGTTGATACTGTAACCGAAGAGCGCCAGCGCGCCCAGGGTGATGAGCACGTCGTGGCCCAAAGCCAGGCAGGCGGCGACGCCGTACTTGAGCTCGCTGAAACGCATGAGCACGTACAGCGCGATGGCGATCATGGAGAGCACCAGCGCGCCGCCGGACCACAAGAAGACCTCGGTGGCGGCCACGCTGCCGATGGTGAAGTCGCGCGGGAAGGCGAGGTCGTGGCGATCCGGGAGCGGCAGCAGCCCCGGCTTGCTCTTGGCCGGATCTGGATCCGCTATTCCCTTGAGCTTTTGCAGCAACGCATCTTTTTCAGGCTTCTGGAGTTCCGGCATGCGCAGCACGTAGCTGGTCCCGCCCTTGCCGAAGCTCTGCACCTGGGCCTTGACCCCGGCCTCCTTGCAGGCCGGCTCGATGGCCGTCTCGACCTCGGCGGCCGTGAGCGACCGCGTGAGGTTGACCTGCAGCAGCAATCCGCTCTTGAAATCCACGTCCAGCATGCTGCCGCCGCGGATGAAGAAACAGGCCATGCCCAGCCCGATGACGCCGTAGGAGAAGACGAGCCGGATCAGGAACTGGTATTTGAAGAAGTTGACGTCGCGGTAGCGGGCGAAGGAATCCATCATGGTGAAGCCTTTGATCCAGCCTTTGTTCACGCACCAGAAAAGCAAGGTCTGCTTGACGTAAACCGCGGTGAAAATGTTGATGGCCAAGCCCACCATGAGCGAGAGGCAGAAGCCCTTGACCGGCCCGGAGCTGCCGACGAAGTACAGGATGAAGGCAGTGATGAAGGTGGTGAAGTTGGAGTCGAAGATGGTGATGAAGGCGCGATCAAAGCTGGCGCCCAGGGCTTTTTTGAGCGGTTGTTTCTTCTCCATCTCCTCGCGCAGGCGCTCGAAGATGAGCACCGAGGCGTCCACGGCCATGCCGATGGTGAGGGCGTAGCCGGCGATGCCGGGAAGCGTCAGCGTGCCGCCGAACAGGGACATGGACGCGGCCAGCATGGCCACGTTCATGAAGAGCGCGAAGCAGGCGAAGGCTCCGAGCAGACGATAGTAGATGAGGGCGAAGGTGAAGACCATGCCGGCGCCCAGCAAACAGGCCTGGATGCCCGAGCGGATGGCCTCGCCGCCCAGCGTCGGCCCCACGACGTTCTCCGACAGCAGCCGCGGCTTCACGTTCATGCTGCCCGAGCGCAACACGGCCACGAGGTTGTCGGCGTCCTCCTTGGTGAACTGGCCGGTGATCTGGCAGCGGCCATCGCGGATGGGTTCCCTGAGCACGGGATCGCTCTTCAACCCGCCGTCGAGGACGATGGCCAGGCGCTTGCCCACGTTCTTCTCGGTGAGGCGCCCGAAGCGCTTGGCGCCGGCGATGCTGAAGGTGATATCCACGGAATAGCCGCCGCTCAGGCCCTTGGTGTCAATGTCGCGTTTGGCATGGGTGATGTCGGTGCCGGTGACGCTGGCCTCGGCCTCCACCAGTTCGAAGCGGCTTTCGTCGTCCATCCAATTGCCATGCGCACCCTTTTTCTTGAAATAGGCGAGCTTGTAGGGGAAGTTGGCGCGCGGCAGCTCCAGGCCGCGACTGACGTACTCTTTCGCCTTCTTGACGTCTTCGGGGTTGTCGTTCACCAGCTTGAATTCGAGCTGGCCCTGGGTTTCGAGCACGTTCTTGATGTTCTCCACCTCGGCCTTGCGCAGCCCCGGCAACTGCACCAGGATGCGATCCGTTCCCAGGCCCTGGACGTAAATCTCCTTGAGGCCCTTGGCGTTTATTTTCTCGCGAAACAGGGAGATGAGCTCGGGGAGGTCCATGGTCTGGGACTTCATCTGCGCCTGCGTCTCCTTGGGGACCTCGTACACGATTTCCGATCCCCCCACCAGGTCCAGCCCGAGGTTCATGTAATCCACCTCGAAATCAATGTGGTACTCCGCGCCTTTTTCGATGCGGCCTCCCTGCAGGTTGAAGTGGGGCACTCCCGGCCCGAGGTTGTCAATGCGCTGACCCGGGGTGTAGCCGGCTCCCACGGGGATGTTGTCCTTGAGGATATTGCCGGCCTCGTCTTCGAGCCTGAGCGTTATTTCCGGCGCCTCGCCCACCTTGCCGCCCCCGCCCACGCAGCGCAGGGTGTAACGGGTGCTGGTCCAGCCCTTGGCCGGACTCAGCACCTCCAGGGGAGCCGAACCCGGCGGGATCGTCACCTCCCTGGAATGTCGGGGGTTGAGCCGCCACAGCGACAGCAGCAGCGCGACCATGAAGATGGTCAGCCGGAGGGAGGTGCCTTTATTCATCGGCGCAGATATTCTCGCCGTTCGCCCTGAGCTTGTCGAAGGGTGAATGGGGCGGTGGGGCCGCGATCCGTTCATGCTTCGACAAGCTCAGCACGAACGGACCCGTAGGCCGGTCACATAAAACAAAGACGCGTTCCATGGTATGAACTATTACGGCGTTTTTCCAGGGGCGATGCTACCGGACGAAACCGCGACGCAACGAGCCGGCGACTCAGACCTTGTGCTGGTACTGGCTGACGGCCTTCTTGAGGTAGTCGTCCATGTGCATCTCGTCCATCACGGGCGGGTAGCCCCCAGTGGACAGCCCGCTCATCCTGCGGCTGTAATCCAGCAGCGACCCCACCTGCGGCAGTTTGCTCTGTTCCTTGACGCAGGCCATGACTTTGACGAGTTTCTGGTAGTCGCTGCGGTTCCTGAGATCCAGCTCGTTCTTCTCGTCCTGGGCCTTTATGAGCTTCTGGGTAGTGTCGCTCACGCGCTGGGCCAGGATCTTGGCGAGCTTGATGCCGGCCTCGTTGACGATGAGCCCCAGGTTCTTGGCGGGGATGATCATGAAGGTCGAGACTTCGTTGGTCACGATGGTGGCCGTGCGCGGGGTGCCGAGCAGGGGGCCCATCTCGCCGAAGTAGGAGCCCGGCTCCTTGATTTCCGCCACTTTCTTGATGCCGATCAGCACGGAAACCGAGCCCCGCACCATGATGTACAGGTCGGTCCCCTCGCCGCCCTGCTTGAAGATCACCGTCTTGGAGTCGAAGGTTTTTTCCAGCTTCTTGAGCTGGAGTTGGGGAGGTGGGGGCAAGGGAATTGCGGCGGTGCCGGGCCCGCAAGTCTAATATAAAGACGGGCCTTTCAAGACGAAATCAGCTTCTTGCGAAGCGCTGGAGCCACCCCGGAAGGGGTGGCTGAGTCCCTTGCCGCAAAGGCCTGTTGCCTCTTGGCAAAGATACCTGGCTTTTCCGGTCTTCCCCGCGCTTTCCGCGCCTCCGCGTGCGAGAGGATTTTCGCATCCGGCGAAGAAACTGAAAAGTGAAAAGAAGGCTGTGATTTTCTCACGCGGAGGCGCGGAGAACGCAGAGACGAAAAGAATTGTTGCAAGCGTTCAGCACATAATTCGCGCCTTCGAATTACGGTACCAGCAGCCAAGCCCGTTCGTGCTGAGCCTGTCGAAGCATGAACGGACCGTGCCGTCAGCGCCGTTCGCCCTTCGACAGGCTCAGGGCGAACGGCGAGAGGAGCCCTGCCATAACACCGAAAGGCCTGAACGCTTACGAATTGTTGATGATTCGGCTCCGGCTACGCCGGATCAGATGGAGTTGAACAGCGACAGGTTGAGCATCTTCGAGGCCGAGGACAGCCCCGCCTGGTAGATCTGCTGCTGGTTCAAAAAGCGCTGCGTCACCTCCACCAGGTCAATGGCGGTGCGCTGGCCGAGCGCCACGTCGAGGAACGTCTCCTCTTCCTCGAAGCGGGTCTTGAGCGTATCGAAGCGCTGGATGCGTCCCCCGGACTGGGCGCGCGCCGCCATGAACCGGGTCTCCATGCGCTCAAGCATGGTCATGCCGCGCGCCACGACATCGGGGTCGCTGTTACCCCGGTTGAACTCGCTGATGAGCGAAGTCAGCCCGGTGAAGAAGTTGTCGGCGCGGTGGCTGGGGTTCAGTTCCGCTCCGGCCAGGAAAGTATTGGCGGATCGCGCCGGATCGGGGATGATGCCCAGCTTCTCGGCCACGCGGCTGAAATCCGAGACGATGGGATAGAGGGTGGTCCCGACGTTGCTCTTGATGCGCAGGTAGCGCGCGTCCACCACCTCGGCGCTGAGGTCCAGGGCGTTGCCCTGGTCCGAGGTCGTGGCGGCGTTGATGGCGGCGATGACATCGCCCACCGTCTTGGCGTTCTTCAGATCGAGGCTCAGCGTGTCGGCGGCCAAGGCAAAAATCAGATAGTTCTCGGTGGACCCGGTCGCCGGCGTGGCGTTGAAACTCAGACCCAGCTCGGAGAGCTTGGTGGCGAGCGAAAGCGGCTGGCCGGCGGCATCGCGCAGCTCATGGCCGTTGATGATGTTGGCGGCC
>JAHFOS010000121.1 GCA_023261545.1 bacterium | reverse complement strand
GCCGGTCAAAAAGCCGTTCGCCCTTTATCCCCAGTTTTGGGGGATGAGCCTGTCGAAGCCTGTCCTGAGCATTGTCGAAGGGGGTGGACGGCGGTCAGGTCGGTCCGTTCGTGCTTCGACACGCTCAGCACGAACGGACCTGGTTGCGTTATTTGCGTGTCACAATACTAGGGGAAGGGGCGTGATGGAGGCGGCGCACCGGGGTGTTGAAGGCGGGGCTCCCATCGGCGTTTTCTGCAAGGAAGAAAAGGTGCTCAGGGGCGGCAACGTCTATGACCGCTACCTCCTGGAGTATCTGCGCCGCCGTGGCCTGGGCGAGGCTATTCTCATTCGCGGCTGCGCCCAGGGTCCCTGCCGGCGGCTGCGCTATTTCCTGAAATGCCACGGCGTGCGCGGGGAGCGTCGGCTCTACATCGAGGACCCGCGATCGCTCGCCGCAAACTACGGACAGCGTTCCCGGCCCGCGATCCTGCTGGTCCACAACCTCCCGGGCAGCCGCCTGCAGGATCGCACCTTCGGGCGCTTCCTGACCTGGCGCATGCGGTCCCACCTGCGGCGGGTCGCGGCCATCGTGGTGGAAAGCCACTGGTACCGTGATATCTTCCGGCACTGGTACGCGGGAGATATCCGCGTCATCCACAGTCCCTTCAATCTGGAAACCTACAACCTCGCGCCCTTCGATGCCGCCGCTTTCCGCGCGCGTCTTGGCCTGGATGCCCGTCCCATTATCTACCTCGGCCCGCGGCGGCGCGAGAAGGGCGTGGTGGAGACGGCCCGGAGTTTGCGGCAGCTCAAGGGTGTGCAGCTCGTGACCTCGGGCGGCGGCGACGTGGATGCGCCGACGATTCACCTTGCCCTTGGGTTCGAAGACTATCTGAGATTATTGAGCCTGGCCACCGTGACGGTGCTGCTCTCGCGCGAGGCCGAAGGCTGGCCGCGCGTCGCGCACGAGTCGCTTTTGATGGGCACGCCCGTCATCGGCAACCGCGCCGGCGGACTTGGAGAATTGCTGGAGGGAGGCGCGCAGGCCCTTTGCGAAAGCCCCGGAGATTTGCCAGGCCTGGTGCAAAAAACCGTGTTCGCGGGTCGCAGGGCCGCCCCGGAGTCCGTGGCTTGGAGCCGGAGTTTCGATGTGGAGCGCTTCGAGAGTGCCTGGGGCCGGTTGTTCTCCGATCTGGGCGTGGGCTGAGAGTCATGGTTTGCCCACTATAAAATGCAAAGAGTTGATTTGAATTTGGAAAGCGGGAAAGCAGGAGAAATCAGGAAGACCCCGTGGGGGTCTCGTAGCCAAAAAAGAAGCCGAAACGTGCTTTCTGGCGCTTATTCCGGCTTTCCTGCTTTCCAGATAAAAAATCCGCTGAATCGTTGCGGCTGAAATATGGGAGATCCGCAGCCCGGGAGGTTTCGCGAAGGCTTGCGCCGCACGGCTTCCGGCCTGCTCGCACCGCTGGTGCGTTGGCGTTGCAACGGCCCGAGTCTTCCGTCAGAAGTTCGCGAGATCCTGATCATCGAACTCGGCGGTCTCGGGGACGTCCTGCACCTCGATCCCGTGCTGCGCGCCCTGCGGGACCGTTATGCGGGCGCGCGTTGCAGCGTGGTCTGCCGCGGCTACGTGGCCAGCGCCTTCGAGCTCATCTCCGGAGTGGATCGGGTTTACGGCATGGACAAGCAACCCGGCGCGGCGCTGGCCCTGGCGCGGCGGTTGGCACGAGAGCGTTTCGACCTCGTGCTGGTGACCGCCTGGAGCTGCTATGCCGAGCTCTTGCTGCTGGCGCTGCGGCGCCCCTTCGCCTTCGCCGGGTATCTGTCGGACTACCGCTTGGAGTCCCACGGCTGCCCCGCGGCTTGCACGACGGAAATCGCCAACGACGTGCATTTAGGGGAAATCCGCCGGGCGGTGCTGCGGGCCTTCGGCGCCCGGTGGCCCGTTAGCGGCCACGAAGCGCCAGGCCTGGGGATTGAACTTTTGCGGCCTCCCGCGCGTTTGCCCTACGGAGCCGCGCTCATGCCTTTTTGCGACGACGCCGGCAAGTCCCTGTCGCTGGACGAGGCCGCGGCCTTGCTGCGCGATCTCGGGGAGGCTTTGCCCCGGCCCCGCGTGCTGTTGGGCGGGCCGAAAGAAGAAGATTTGCTGCAAGCGCTGGCCGGCAGGTTGCCGGCCCAATGGCGGGAACCCGCCGGCGGCTTTTCAACTGCCATGGAACCACGCGTCTGCCGAACCTGGACCGAGACCGCCCACCATCTGCTGGGGGCCGAATATCTGCTCAGCGTGGACACCGGCGTGATGCACCTCGGCGCCGCGCTCGGCGTTCCCGTGAAGGCTCTGTTCCGATCCACTCTGCCCAGCCGTTGCGGGGCCATTGCCAACGGGGCGACGGTGGAGAACTACCCCTGGCCCGGCGAGCGGGCGCGGCTCCTCAACGCGCTGCGGCGTCCGCGCTTGGAATTGATCCCCAAAGACGCCTGCGTCACCCCTGTTTGATGGGAATTCGGGCTGGCGACCTCAAATCCCCGCGCCCTTTACAAAAACCAGCCATATTTATCCTGGGAGGCGGCAAAGCGGGTGTAGCTCAGGGGTAGAGCGTCACGTTGCCATCGTGAAAGTCGTGAGTTCGAATCTCATCACCCGCTCTTCTTTCTGCCCGTCGTCCCCGCTGAAGCGCCCGGTGCTGCGGTGGCAACCTTGAAAAACGCCTTGCCGGCATAGCATCCAGCGGCATAACAAGGGGGATTTTTTATGCCAAAGGCGGATATCGGTCTCATCGGTCTGGCCGTCATGGGACAGAACCTGGTCATGAACATGAACGACCATGGCTTCACCGTGGCCGTCTATAACCGCACCACCTCCAAGGTGGATGAGTTTTTGGCCGGACCCGCCAAGGGCAGCAAGGTCGTCGGCACCCGCAGCATCGAGGAGTTCGTGGCGGCCCTCAAGAAACCGCGCCGCGTGATGCTCATGGTCAAGGCCGGGGAGGTCGTGGACCAGTTCATCGCCCAGGTCGTGCCGCACTTGGAGAAAGGCGACATCGTCATTGACGGCGGCAACTCGCTCTACACCGATACCCAGCGCCGCGTCGAAGAACTCGGCAAAAAGGGCTTGTTGTTCCTGGGCAGCGGCATCTCCGGCGGCGAGGAAGGCGCGCGCCACGGCCCCTCCATCATGCCGGGCGGCGCGCCCGAAGCCTGGGCGGCGGTGAAGCCCATCTTCCAAGCCATCTCCGCCAAGGTGGAGGACGGCACTCCCTGCTGCGACTGGGTGGGCAAAGGCGGCTCCGGCCATTACGTCAAAATGGTGCACAACGGCATCGAGTACGGCGACATCCAGCTCATCTGCGAGACCTACCACCTCATGCGGGCGGCGGGTTGCAGCAACACCGAGATGGCGGAAATCTTCAGCGCCTGGAACCGCAGCGAGTTGCTGAGCTACCTCATCGAGATCACGGCCAAAATCCTGGCTTACAAGGACACGGACGGCAGCCATCTCGTGGACCACATCCTGGACGCCGCCGGCCAGAAAGGCACGGGTAAGTGGACCTCCATTGATGCCCTGGAGCTCGGCATGCCGCTCACGCTCATCTCCGAGGCAGTGTATGCGCGCTGCCTGTCGGCCCTCAAGGAGGATCGGGTCACGGCGGCGAAAGTGCTGCCCGGCCCCGCGCCCAAGCCCCTCAAGGACCGCAAGGAGTTCGTGGAGTCGCTGCGCCAGGCGCTCTACGCCTCCAAAATCGTCTCCTACGCCCAGGGCTTCATGCTGATGCGCGAGGCCTCGCGGCAGTACGGCTGGGACCTCAATTTCGGCGCCATCGCCCTCATGTGGCGCGGCGGCTGCATCATCCGCAGCATCTTCCTCGGCGACATCAAAAAAGCCTTCGACCGCAAGAAAGACCTGCACAACCTGCTGCTGGACGATTTCTTCAAAAAAGCCATGACCGGCGCTCAAAGCGGCTGGCGCAGCGCCCTGGCGCGCTCGTTGGAGTGGGGCATCCCCGCCCCCTGCATGACCTCGGCGCTCGCCTTCTACGACGGCTACCGCAGCGACCGGCTGCCCGCCAACTTGCTGCAGGCCCAGCGCGACTACTTCGGCGCCCACACCTACGAGCGCCTGGACAAGCCGCGCGGCCAGTTCTTCCACACCAACTGGACCGGCACCGGCGGCAGCGTCTCCTCGACGACGTACAACGCCTAATCGTCACATCTCCTCCAGCAGCCAGCGGGCGGCCGGTGCCCAGGTGAGACCGCGCGGCATTGGGCGACTTGGCGGGACCGCATCGAGCGTCACGAGGAACGGCCGCGCTTCGGGGTGCGCGGTGGCCGCGGCTTCCAGCGCTCGCAGCTCGCGATCCCAGGTTTCGTCGCCCTCACTTTCAAGGCACACCTGCACCAAGAGGGGCGTGTCACCGGCGCGGTGCGCGAGGAAGTCCACCTCGAAGCCTTCCGGCGTGCGCACGTAGGCAAGGTCCCAGCCGCGGCGCTCCAGTTCAAGCATCACCGCCGTCTCCAGCGCCCGGCCGGTGTGTGTCCGCCCGCTTCGTTCGAACAGTGCTATGAGCCCGGGGTCCACGGGATACGCCTTGCGCGGGTTCACCATCCGCTGCCGCTCGGACGCGCTGTGCATGGCTACGGTGCGCACGAGAAACGCGTCCTCCAGGTGGCCCAGATAATCGTGCAATGTATCCTTCCCCACCGCCACTCCCTGGGAGCGCAGGGTGTCGTAGTGCTTTTTCACCGAGAAAGATCCTCCGGGATTGGCCAGGAGCTGCCGCTCGATCCAGCGCAGCGCCAGGGGATTGCTCACCCCGTGGCGCTCGATGACGTCGCGCAACACCACGATATCCACGTAGCCGCTGAGCAAGGCCGCACGGTCGCGCGGCGCGGCACCTTGCGCCTCTGGGAAGCCCCCTTCGGCGAGGTAGCGCCGCAGCCGTTGATCCAACTGCGCGCGATCCGAGGGTCGCAGGCGCTCGACGGACTTCGATGGCTCGACTCGGGCGTGGCGCAGTACCTCGCGAAAACTGAAGGGATACACCAGCACCTCCATCGCCCGGCCGCGCAGGCTGGTCGCCACTTCGCGGTAGAGGAGTTTGGCCGAGGAGCCAGAGATGAACACTTCGACACTACCGGCGTCCATCAGACGGCGGACGAGTCCTTCCCATCCCGGCACGGTCTGCACTTCGTCCAGGTAGAGCGTTATCCCACCCGCCTCGCGCAGGCCCGGAAACTGGCGCGCGTGCTCCTCGATCAGCCAGCCGAGGTCAGCTACGGAGAGACCGGTCAGCCGCTCGTCCTCCAGCGAGATCATAAGCTGCGCCTCGCGAGATCGGCCCGCGGTCAGTCGGTCGGCCCGGCATTGGGCTAGGAAAGACGTCTTGCCACTGCGGCGCACGCCGATGACCGCGAACGCCTTGCCGTGGATGCCAGGAAGGCGCACATTGCGCCGTGTCAGGGCAGGGGCTTCCGCCGCCAACGACTCGGCGAGCTTTATACGCAGGAGATCGTGTGATATTGTCATTTTATAGATGACAATATACATGTAATAAATACTTTTTCAAGTGACAAAATAGACGTGGGCTCTAAAACTACGCCGAAACGGAGGAGCTTATCTTGGCTATCGAAAAAAAAGTGCCCCAGGCCCGTTTTTACCCATCCCCAGGGTCGCGGCCCGGGCGCTCCACGCAGAGATCCTCTACCCTCACCCGATACACGCTTGAAATGCGGTTTTGCTCCGGGGTGGTCAACATCCCGGCGTCAGTGCCGCGTCACACGTTCAGCTTATCGAGCAGGGCTTGGGCCAAAGGGTACTTGCCGTCGAGCCGCAGGCACTCCATGAGGTTGAGGCGGGCGAGGTCCACCGAGTGGATGCGGCGGTAGATGGTCCCGAGGTGGTAGTACACCTCGGGGTTGCGCGGGTCCAGGCGCTGCCATTTCTTCAGCCAATGGACGGCGACCTCGTAATCGTGTTGCAGCTTGAAGTACATGGCCATGGCGTAGGTGGCGTGGGGGTCGTCGGGCCGGGCGCGCTGGTACTTTTCGATGTACTCCAGGGCCAGGTCCATGCGATCCATTTGCCGTAGCACTTCGGCGCGTTCCAGCCAGCCCTCCGGATCGCTGAACCCGAGGTCGGGAAGGTGACGCCAGACGCGCTGCAAGGCGGCGACGTCGCCCGCCGATGCGTAAAAAATTCGCAACTGCTCGTAGAGTGGGGCGTCGAGGCCGTGCTTTTCAAGGATGCCGAGCAGGTATTTCTCGTATTCGGCGCTGTTGCGGAACTGGATGGCGTCCTTGAGCGGCGGCCGTTCCGCGGGCTTGGGCCGATCTTTGGCCGGCGACGCGGAGCGGGCGTCTGGTCCGCGCGGCTTGAGGGAGGAGAAAGAAATGCCGCGGGCGGGCTCGTCTCTGCCCTCTGCGCCCTCTGCGCTCTCCGCGGGCTTCATGGCGTGGTCCATCGTCCCGCGCAACCTCCGGAGTTCTATGCGCCGCCCGCTCACTCCACGGCCTTGAAGCTGGCCACCGCGCGGCGCGGTTGCGGACGATCCTTCACGGGCAGCGACGGTTGCTGTCCGCGGCAGCGCAGGACGGCCCATTTCGCCAACGGGTCGGCCAGCTCCTCGAAACTGGCGGTGTAGTAGTCGAGCAGGCGCTTCTCGAAAACCGGGTCACCATGCCATCCGGCGGCCTCCACCGCTTCCATGGCGTAAGGGTTTTCGAGATAGTGGTGCAGGTGTACGCTGATGATGTCCACGCCTTCCGGCACCTTGGACTTGCCGACGAGTTTCAAGAGATCGCCGCCTCCGAATCCGCCCTTCCTGTAACCGCGCTCGTTGAAGAGGCTCACGTAGCGGGCGCCGGCGATGGGTTCGGACCAGAGGTAGAGCACCCGGAAGGCCATGGAGACCAGCTCATCCTTGATCTCCTCGCGCTCGACGAACTTGAGCAGCCAATCGCTGTGTCCGGACGGCGGCATGGACTTGAACTGTTGCAAAACGATATCGCGATTCGCCGCCTCCTGCTCCATGGCCTGCCTGAGCAAGTCCCACCATTCTTGGCGGGGGTGACGCGCCATGAATTCCGCCAGGGTGAACTTGCCCTCGCGGCTGGCCTTGGACCAGGCCTGCGCCACCCAAGTGGCATGGATCGTTTCCGCGTGCCGCAGCATTCCCTTCAAGATCGCCTCGTGCTGCACCCAGGGCTTTTGCGCCAGGAAAGCCTCCGCCACGTCCGGCCGCCAGGCGATCATGAGCCCTTCCGCGGCCCCGGCGCGCACCCAGGCGGAAGAGTCGGCGAGCGCTTTTTGCAAAACGCCCGCGGCGCGTCCCTCCAGGGCCAGCCGGCGCACGGTCGGCGAGGAAGAGGCATCGAAGGAGGAAAAGTCGGGATTCCCGAGCGCCACGCGGCGCAGGGCCCGGAGCTTGGCCGCGGCGACCATCCCCCCCTCTCCTTCAAGGTGGACGAGCCGGGCCGGATCGAGGTTGGCGCGCATCCGGTCCAGATAGTCGAGGACATCGGGATCCGCGTAAGCTTCCGGCAGTTTCATGGCCGGCTCCTCCAGCAACGTGGAGTTGGCGTCGCCGTGCAGGGACAGGATCAGCGCACGCTCGGGATCCTCCGCACTGGTGAAATACTTGGCGCTCACCTCCAGCAGGTTGACGCCCAGCCCGTGGCGGAACTTAGGCTCCTTGATGCCGCGCTTCCACAGCGCCCGGCGCTCGGCGGCGCTCAGGCTGCCCACGTTGACCTGCTCCAGCCAGCGCTCCTTGCGGATGAAATCCAAGGGGGCAAGTTCGAGCAGCGCCTCGCGCACCCCAGGGATCGGAGGTTTCAAGAACAGATCGCTGAGTTCCGTGGAGGTGGCGGCGCCGGAGAGGTTCAACTCGCGCAACAGTTCCAGTTTCTCCAGGGGTCCCGCGTGCCGCAACAGGTCCTCGTAGAGCGCGTCCTCCCCCGGCAAAGCCGCGAGCAGCACCGCGACGGCGACGAGGGCTGATCCGAAAGCTCTCATATCGCCTGGCGCATGAGCTGGCGTACTTTGAGGAAGGTGTGCGAGGCCATGAGCAGCGTGAGCCCCAGCATCCAGGCCATGTTGGGCGTCAGCAGGTGCAGCTCTTTGTAGGTGCTGAGCGAGGCCCGGCTGATGCAGGTGATGAAGGGGCTCAGCGCCATGCCGATTTCCAGCGCGGGTCCGCGCGGGAGCAGCGACGGCAGCATGAAGGGGGTGCCCACGACCAGGATGAGCAGGGCGTAGGCCAGGCCCGTCGCCTTCTGGGTGCGCAGGGTCAGGGCCGAAGTCCACACCCCGCAGGTGGCGCACAGCACCAGGAAGGCGGCCTGGATGGCGATGATCTCCGCCACCATCCAGGGGTTGCCCTGGAGCTTGAGCTCCATGAATAGGAACAGAAAGTAAATCGGACAACTCGAACCCAGCAGAATAAGCATGTAGAAAATGCCGGCCAGGAACTTGCCCATGATGAATTGCAGGCTGCTCACGGGAGTCATGCGCAGCATATCCAGCGTCCCCGAGAGATACTCCTCGGCAACGGTGGAGGACGTGAGCGCCGGTGTCATCAGCAGGATGATCACCAGTTGGAAGAGCACCGCCACCGAGCGCACCTGGTCCGTGCCGAGCGCGCGCACGTTGAAGCACACGATGAGCACGAGCACGATGGAGACGGAGAACCCGATGTAGATGCCGCGGAGGAGGTTGCCGAGGTAGCCGAACATCTTGCAGCGCAGCTCCTTGGTGAAGACCAGGCGCCACACGGAAAAGGGGCCGCGGCGGCGATCCGGATTGAAGAGGTAGTAGGGGAATTTCTTCTTCTTGGCATCCTCCTCCTTGACCTCGGAGGTGACGTCGGCGCCGAGTGGCAGGTTGCGCACCTTGCGCCAGCACAAGAGGAAGAAAAGCACGGAAAACATCACGGCTCCCGCGGCGAAACACAGGAAGTCCGGGGTCCAGAGCTCACTCATGCGCCATTTTTCCGGCAGCCTGCCCAGCAGGATCAGGAACTCCGGGGCCACCACGTCCATCATGGCGGAAAATGGGCTGAGGGATCTCAGCAGCACCAGCGGGGTGGCGAGCAGGGGAATGTTGCCGAGCAGGTAGCTCGGCAGCCACGTGAGCGCCACCAGCACCAGCATCCAGCCGTAGCTGCCCATGAGCGCGTTGTAGGTGCGCTTGCGGACGCACGAAAAGAAAAGCCCCATGCAGCCGAACTCCAGCACGGTGAGCAGCAGCACCAGATACACCTGGAGGATCTCGACGAAGGAAACCCCGCCCAGCGCCAGGGTGAGCGCCAGGAGCGGCAGGCTAGCCACCAGCACGATTCCGAGCACCAGCAGGCTCGCCAGCCATTTGCCCAGCAGGATGTCCAGCGGCGTGAGCAGGCTCGCGAACAGCATGCCGAAGCGCTCCTTCTCCTTCTCCTCGGTGATGAGCGGGGCCGTGATGGAGGGCGCGATGAGCAGCAGCAGCGCGAGCTGGCCGTAGGCGAAGACCTTGAAGACGAAGCGCGAGGCCTGGGCCTCGCTGGAATAAACGCCCGCGCGCGGCCACAGCGCCAGGATGATGACGGCCAGCGCCATCCAGCCAGCGAACAAGCGCTGCAACAGCTTGGGGTCGCGCAGCAGCAGGCGCGCCTCGCGCGCCAGGACCGGGTTATTCCACTTGGACATTCTCGTTGCCATGCTGTTGGGTCACGGCCATGAACACGTCCTCCAGATCGGTCTCCACGGGCCGGAAACTCTTCACCGCCAGTTTGTTCTGCACCAGGATGGCGAGGATCTTCACGGCGTCGGCCTCGCGCCCGGAATCGATCTTGAAGCTGAACATGGCGCCGATGCGTTCCACGTGCGAGAGGAATTTCTTTTCTTCCAGCAGGCGCAGCGCCTTCTCCGCGCGCACGGTGTCGCCCACCACCTCCAGCTCGTAAACCAGCTCCTGGCGAAAGGTGTTCATCACCTGGTCAACGGTGCCCGAGGCCAGCAGCACGCCTTTTTCGATGATGCCTATTTTATCGGAGATTTCGGCGAGTTCCGAGAGCAGGTGCGAGGACACCATCACCGTCTTGCCCATCAGCTTGAGGCTCTTGATGAGCTCGCGCATTTCGATGCGCGCGCGCGGGTCGAGCCCCGAGCTCGGCTCGTCCAGGATAACCACCTTGGGATCGTGGAGCAGGGTCTTGGCGAGCCCGGCCTTCTGCTTCATGCCCTTGCTGAGCGCCTCCATGTAGAAGTCCTTGATGCGCTGGCTGGCCGTGACCGTGAGCACGCGCTCGATGGTCTCCGCGCGCTGCTGCTTGGGGATGCGGTAGGCGGCGCAGAAGAAGTCGAGGTACTCCCAGACCTTGAGCCCCTCGTAAACCCCGAAGTTGTCGGGCATGTAGCCCACCTGATACCGCAGTTCCTTGGAACCGCTGGCGCAATCCATGCCGTTGATCTCCGCCTTGCCGCGCGAGGGCTTGAGCAGCCCGGTGAGGATTTTGATGGTGGTGCTCTTGCCGGCGCCGTTCGGGCCGATGAAGCCGAAGATCTCGCCCGCGCCGATTTCCAGGTTGAGGTCCTTGAGGGCCGTGAACTTGCCGTAGTCCTTCCACAAGCCCTCCACCGCGATGACGACGGCGCCGGGCGCGTCCCCGCTCGCGGCCTCCGCGACTTCATCGCGCGGGCGTTCGCGCCGCGGCGGTTTCTCGACCTTGTTCATGATGATGCTCCCGACATGCTCACCTCCAGGCGCGGAATGCGCCATTTCTTCAACACGATTTCCCCGCCGCCGCGGCGTTCATGGGAGACCCTGACCCTGACCTTGCCGTTCTTGAGGGCCGCGGGCGGCAGCTCGATCACGCCCTGCAGGCTGCTCGGTTCGAGCTTGCGCCAGCTTCCTCCCGCGTCAACCTCGAGCTTCACGGTCTCGTCGGGAGGGGGGACGATATGGAAATCCAAGGAGGCTCTGACGGGCGTGAACTCCAGCCCGCGCGGCGCGGAGAAAACCATCGTCAATTTGGCGCCTTCGTCAATGTCGCGGAAAAGCGCGCCATCGAAATAGCGGCTTTCGACGATCTCCTGCTCGTTGGCCTGTCCCTTGATGAAGCGCAGGTCGGCCATGCCCGGCTCCAGCAGCAAATCTCCCTTGGCGCTTTCCCAGGGGAGCTCGATGACCTCCAGGAGCCCCCCCTCCATGATGGCACCCGCTATCTGGAGGCCCGATTCGGCTCCCGGAGTATGGCGCACCAACCAGCAGCGGCCATTGCCATCCAGCGTCATGGCGCGCGCGCGCGCGAGGGCCAGGACCTGCCCGCGCCAAGTCTCATCGCCCTCGATGGCGCCGAGGCAGCGTCCTGCTCCAGGGTCCAGGCTGGCCGTTCCGGTGGCGCTGAAAAACCATATGCGGCGCAAGAACACCAGCGCCATTTCGCCTTCCGTCCAGGAAGCCGGCAGCGCCACATCGAGCTTGCGGCCCACCTTGAGGACAACCGGCCCCGCCACGCTCAGCGCGGGACTCACCGGGGCGATGGCGCGGTAGCTCAACTGGCAGGGCCGGCCCGGCAGCAGGCGGTAGTCCCTCCACAGCCAGGAGTCGTCCTGGATGCGCAGTTCCTTGGACAGCGGAACGGACGTCTGATGGCGCCATTGCCAGCGCCACGGCAGCGCGAGGTTCAAACTGCGCTTCTGGCCGCTGGCCACCGACAGGGCGCCCAGCTCGCGGCCCGCGTCTCCGCCCTTGCCGGCCCGCGACAGGACGACGCGCGACGCCATCACGCGGGTGGCCTGGTCCGCCGTCAGGCTCTGCAAGGTCGCCGCCGTTCCTGAAAACGCCAGCGAAATCACCACCCAGCCGATCCAGCGCGCCTCCCCGCCCAGGAAACGCCCCGGCAAGAAAACCAGCGCCCCCGCCAAAAGCGCGAACAACCCGAGGTACAGGCTCACCCCGAGGATCGGCCAGACCCTGAAGCCGTGGACCCGCGCCTGCCAGGCCAGGGTGTCCTCCTGCCAGCGGCTTTCGCCGGCCTGGATGGCCGCCGAGGCGCGCGGGAGGTATTCGCGCAACAGGGCTTCCTCCACCGCCGTATTTCCCTGCACCACGTCCTCGAGCATGGTGTTGAGCGCGACGATGCGTCCTTCGCCCCAGTCGCGCACGGCTCCGATGGGCACGCCGTCGTCGCTGGTGACTTCGCGCCAGGCGGGGCCATAGAGGTGCTGCAGGCCGCGCGCCACGCGCGTTTTGGGCGGCTTAAAGTTGGCGGCCCACGCGGCTCGCCCCGGCGGGGCGTCCCCGAGAGCCGGTCCCGCGACCGCAAAACCCAGCTCGCGGTGCCAGCTCCTGGGCACGGCGCCAGGGGCGTCCTCGAACAACGGCTCGATGAAGAGCAGCCCCCCCGCGCTCACCCATTCGAGGATTTCGCGCTCTTCATAGGCGGTGATGGGGATGGGCGCGAGGAAGAGCGCCTCCTGGCTGTTGCGGCGCCACGGCGCCACGGTATCTCCCAGCGCGCGCATGCGGCGCACCAGTCTCACGGGGGACATCTTGCCGCGCATTTCGAGGTTTTTGAGGTTCACGAAGTAGCCTTCCAGATCGGCGGCCGGCAGCACCTTCTCGGGCTCCTGGCCCGGGTTCCAGACCTCCTGGCCGAGGTAGGTGGGCATGTCCACCATGACGGGTGCAAAATACGTTTCCCGCTGAATTTCAGCCCCGCCTTCCTTGAGCAGGACCGAGAAGGCGATGGTTTTGCGTTTCTCCCTGGGCCGCGGAGATTTTGCGCCCGGCGCACCGACGGACTCGGGCGTCACCGCTTTGGGCTCGCGCTCGAATAACGGCGGCAACAGGACGGGAAAGACGCGCCGGCGCTCAGCCTTGGCCGGCAGGCTGAAGGGAAACGCGCAGGCATGAACGCCGGTGTCGAGATCGCCGCACTGGATCTCGACTTCGCAGTTGCGCTCGCGATCCGAACCATTCACGATGTGCAGGGCTATCTCGGTCCAATCCCCGGGGTAAGCCACCTCTATTTTGGCGTTGGAGAAGCGCAGTTCCGTGCTCTCGCCCCAGGCCGCGGCCATGGGAAGCATGAGCAGGGCCGCGCCGACAAGAGATTTCAGGAAGCGGAACATCTGCTCAGGCCATCATTTTATGGAAACCTGGAACTCAAGGAAATTCAGCTTGGCGACCTGGGACTTGCCCTCAACGCGGGCCCTGTCCCCGAGCGCGGGAGGACGCCCGGCCCAGGATGAAAAGCAGGAAGGCTTCGAGTTCACCCCCCCATTGCAACAGCCGGATGATCGAGGCGATGAGCAGGCCCGTGGCGAAGTCCACGCCGGGCAGCAGGCGCAGGAATTGGGCGAGCAGGCTCTCGCGGACGCCGAGGCCGCCGGG
>JAHFOS010000120.1 GCA_023261545.1 bacterium | reverse complement strand
GGTAGCTCAGCAGGAAGGTGATCACGCCGAGGGCGACGATGAGCATGATCACCGGATAGGTCATGGCCGATTTGATGCGCGCCTCGATGTCGCTCTTCTTTTCGGAGTAGCTGGCCAGGCGGTCTAGCACGTCGGAAAGCGTGCCGGTAGACTCGCCGGCCTTGACCATGGAGACGTAGAGCGAAGGGAAGGCCTGGGGAAAGGGTTTCAGGGCCGTGGCGAAGGAGCTGCCGCGCTCCACCACCGACTGGTAAACCAGTTGCAGGATGTTGGAAAACTGCCGCTGTGTGGATTGTTCCGCCAGCACGCGCAGGGCATCGGTGAGCGTGATGCCCGAGCGGATGAGCGTGGAAAGCTGCGTGGAGAACATCATCACTTCCTGCTGGAAGTTCCCGCGCGCGAAGGAGGGCAGCAGGCGGCCCAGAGCGAAAGTGCGCACGCGCACGGGCGCGAGCGACAGCGGCACCTCCCCGCGCAAGCGCAGCCGCGAGCGCGCGTCGCGCTCGGTATCCGCCTCGATGCGCCCGCGAAGCTCCTCGGCAGCACCGGGCTTGCGAGCGATGTATTCGAAAGTGGGCATCCGGCGGCCCCGCGGTCAGCCCCAGCCCTTGCGGGATGGGGGATCCGCGAACTGGGACGGGCTCAGCGGCGGCGCTTTTTGCGCTTGTGCTTGTTGATCTTTTTTCTACGCCACTTGAGAACGCTACCCATGTTGCAGAGGCCCCTCCTCGGATTGGAATGATGAACAGCGGCCTATCATAGCAGGTTCCCAGATGTTGAAAGAGAAGCCCAAAGTGCCCCGCAAATCCCCAAGCCAGCCCAGAAGACAGCCCAGCCACCGTATCGAAACCTTCGAGAACCGGAACCCAGACCGCAATTACCTCATTGAATTTGCCTGCCCGGAGTTCACCTGCCTGTGCCCCATGACCGGCCAACCCGACTTCGCGACGATCCGCATCCGCTATGTTCCGGGTCGCCGGTGTGTTGAGCTCAAATCCCTGAAGCTCTACCTCTGGGGTTTCCGCAATCGCGGCATCTTCCACGAGGACGGGGTGAACAGCATCGCCGATCACCTGCGGAACACCTTGGAACCGCGATATTTACAGGTATGCGGCGATTTTATGATCAGAGGCGGCATCCACACCAAGGTCGAAGTCTCCTGGGGCACCCCGCCCGGCCCGCACAGTCTGAACCCGTGAAATACCCATCCCTCCAACCCATCGAGAACCCTGGCCGCCAATGGCCGGGCAAGGTGCTGGCGCGCGCCCCGCGCTGGTGCGCGGTGGATCTGCGCGACGGCAACCAGGCCTTGCCGAACCCCATGACCCCGGAGCAGAAGCTGGAATATTTCAAGCTGCTGCTGGACATCGGCTTCAAGGAGATCGAAATCGGCTTCCCCTCTGCCTCCAAGGACGAGTTCGACTTCGCGCGCCTGCTCATCGAAAGCCGCCTCATCCCCGACGACGTGACCATCGTGGTGCTGACCCAGGCCCGCGACCACCTGGTGGACCGCACCATCGAGTCCCTCCAGGGCGCGCACGCGGCGGTGGTCCATTTCTACATCGCCACTTCCGAGCTGCATCACCGCCACGTCTTCGGCCTGGAGCGCGACGCGCTTCTCGACATGGCCGCGCGCACGGTGCGGCGCATCCGCGACCGGCGCGAGGAGTTCGCCCCCGGCTGGCTCGGCCTTGAGTTTTCCCCCGAGGAGTTCACCGATACCGATCTGGACTTCGCCGTGGAACTGGGCGATCTGGTGATCCGGGAGTGGAGGCCGCGCGCGGGCGAGAAGGTCATCTTGAACCTGCCCGCCACCGTGGAGCGCCGCCCGCCCAACCACTATGCCGACATGATCGAACTCTACGGGGCCAAGCTCAAGGCGCGCGCGCAGGCCGTCATCAGCCTGCACGCCCACAACGACCAGGGTTGCGCCGTGGCCGCCACCGAACTCGCGCTGCTGGCCGGCGCCGACCGCGTTGAGGGCACGCTCTTCGGTCACGGCGAGCGCACCGGCAACGTGGACCTGGTCACCGTGGCGCTGAACCTCCAGTCGCGCAACATCGCCACCGGCCTCGACTTCTCGCGCCTGCCGCTCATCACCGACACGGTGGCGCGCATCACGCAACTGACCCCCCACGAGCGCCATCCCTACGCCGGGGAGCTGGTGTTCACCGCCTTCAGTGGCTCGCATCAGGACGCCATCGGCAAATGCCTGGCCAAGCGGGAAGCGATCGGCAAGAGCTTCGGCTGTGAATGGAAGATCCCCTACCTGCACGTGGATCCCCAGGCCATCGGCCGTTCCTTCGAGCGCTTCATCCGCATCAACAGCCAGTCGGGCAAGGGCGGCATCAACTACGTCATGGAGCGGGAGTTCGGCATCAAGCTGCCGCGCGAACTGCTACTCGATTTCGCCGGGCGCGTGCAAAAGCTCGCCGACCAGCAGCAGCGCGAGCTCGATTACGGGCAGCTCTGGACCCTTTTTGACGAGAGCTACCTCAATGGCAAGGGACCTTATCACCTCGAACGCTACTATCCGCGTCCCGACGAGAAGGATCCAACGCATATCCTCGCCGAGGTTCACCTCGGGGTACGCGGCGAGACCAAGGTGCTGCGCGGGGAGGGCAACGGTCCTATCAGCGCCTTCGTCCACGCCGTGCGCCAATGCCTGCCTTTCGACTTTGCGGTTGTGGATTTCAAGGAGCTCTCGCTCAACAAGGGCGAGGATGCCAAGGCCCTGGCCTACATCGCGCTGCGCGGGGCCGGCGAGCGCACGGCGCATGGCGTCGGGCTGGGCACCAACATTGACCAGGCCGCCGTGCACGCGCTCGTCTCCGCCATCAACCACCTGAGTGGCGGTTGAGCCGTCCGCGGGCGGGAGCGCGCTTCCCGCGGAACGCGGGGCGGGTTTCCTTTCCCTGCGTTTCCTCTATCTCACCGGTTCCCTGACGTTCTTCCTGTGGGCCGGCTTCACCTTGCTGCTGGCCCCCGTCTGGGGACAGGCGTTCGTGGCGATGGCGCGCCGCATGGTCGAGCGCGCGGATTTCCTGTCCGCCCATGGGGTCGCGGTGAGCCCCTCGCTGGAGTTCTTCCGCAAGGCCGGATTTACAGAAACCTGCGGCGTGGGCGTGCTCTACGGCTTTTTCTTCATGAGCCTGCCCCTGGCGGTGGTGCTGGGGCTGCTGCACGGCCTGGCCGGCGCCGGGCTCTTCCAGCGCTGGCGGAGCCGGCTGTTGTGGATCGGCGGGGGCAGCCTGAGTGCGCTCGCGATCTTCGTTCCGCAATTCTGGGCCTACAGCCGGAGCGTTCCCTGGACGGCGTGGGGCGGCCTGGTCTGCGTGGGTTTGCCCTGGCTGCTGGTAGAAGCCTTGGAAACGCTGCGCGAAATCGGAGCCCGCGCCCGCCGCGGCCAGCGCCTGGTCACCGCCGCCGGCTGTCTTTTTTTGTTCAGTCCCTGGTTCACGCATCCGGCCTGGCACCCGGCGCTGTTCCCTGAAGAGTATCGCGACGTGGATCGCTTCACGCTCATCCGCGATTGGCTGTTGTTGAACCCCGAGGGCCGCGGTTGGGTGAGCGAGGGCTACTACGCCTACTCCCCCTACGCCGCAGAGCGCGACCGCGTCACCGTCTTCCAGCCGCCGGTCGTGGGAGTCGTGGGATTGCCCGTCGAGGATTGGCGGGAAAAGGTGCGGAGCCTGTGGATACTCGTGAAGCTGGAATGGCGCCAATTTTCCCAACCCGTGGCCTTCCTGAAATGCAAAGATCTGGATCAGGCTGAGCGCTGGCTCCAGGAAGGAAAAATGGACTTGCTGTTGCTCGACCACGACGACCCGCGCGAGCGTGCGCTCCTAGAGCGTCTCGGCGAGCGCGAGGGAGCCGTTTTCCTGACCCACGGCGCGGCGCAGGAAGGGCGGCCCTTTCCCCCGGTCTATAACCCCGACAGCTTCTTCGGCGCCCCCCATGCCTGGCTTCACGGTCAACAGGTGCGCGGCACGCCGCTCACGCGCCGCATTGCCGAGTTGCGCCAGCGCGGCTATGACGAGAGGCAGAACCGCATCGAGGCCGCCGCCCGGGCCTGGATTTCCCAAGGCGTCTTCAGCTCGCCCGCGAGTTCGGTCCTTTTCCTGGCGGTGGTCCTTGGGGGGGCCGCCTGCGCCTTGTTCCTGCTGCTTTCCGCCATAGGAGGCACGATTCCCTGGTTGGCGTTGCTGCTGTGTGTCTTGGCGGCGCCGCCGTCAGTCGCCATGCTGCGCGATAATTTCCAGGTCTGGGAGGGGATCCGCGCAACCGCAGCGAGCGGCCATCCGCTGCTCCAGGTGCTCGCGCTGCACCGCCAAATTAAGGCTCCGACGGCGGAAGCCGTGCGCGCCATCCTCGCGGCGCCACTAAGCCGCGACAAGCGCGTGGCCATGTGGCAGGTGGAGCTTCTGGGCATCGGCTACGCGGATGCAAAAATAAAAAATGATGAGGGACTGCGCGCGGGCATCCGCGGCTATCTCCAGGCCTGTTCTCAAGCCTACGCCGCGCAACCCCTGAATTTCCGCTATAAATTCCTCCAGGCCCTGGTCGCCATTCCCGAGCTTAAAGACATGGCGCGCGAGCTCACGAGCCGGGAGACCCACCTGTACGTGCGCTGGTATGCGGAGAGCAATGGGTTCTTGTAAACAGGCGCTGGCGTGAGCGGGTGACCCTCCCATGAGCTATTCCAAACAATACGGATCGCTCCTGGCCGTCATCGCGTCCGCGGCCTTGGCGGCGATCTTCCCCAGTATGGGGCAGAAATTGTCCGCCTTTGGCGCCAAAGAGGCCGCCGTAATCCTTATCTTTTCCGTGACAGGTTTGTCACTTTCTTTTGCGGAAGTCAGGGCCAGCGTCAAGGATTTCCGCTGCCACGCGCTCATCCAGGGATTCAGTTTCATCCTGACTCCCGGTATAATTTTCACCGCGGCCACTCTTTTCCCCGCGGGACCGCTGCGCCAGGGGCTCTATCTCGTGGCGGCGGTGCCCACCACGGTGAGTTCCTGCGTCTCTTTCACCATGGCCGCCAGCGGCGATGTTTCACTGGCCCTGGTGAATGCCGTGCTGGGCAACTTGCTGGGTGTCGTCCTTTCGCCCTGGCTGCTGGGGTTGCTGCAGGGTGGGGGCGCGGCTGGGACGGCGGCGGCGGCCGGGGCCGCCCGTCAGCTTGCGCTCTTCGTCGTTCTGCCCTTCACTTTGGCTGCGCTGGCCGCGCCAAGCCTGCCGCGCCTGCGCGAGGCCGTGTGCCGCTGGCAGTCCCCCCTCAGCCAGAGCGGCATCCTGGTCATCATTTTCTGTTCATTTGCCGGGTCCTTCGCCTCCCTGATGGCATCCTGGCAGGCGCTGTGGGCTTGTTTTGCCTGCCTCGCCGCGCTCCATGTCCTGCTGGTGCTGGCGGCGCGCCTGGCCGCTCGCGCCGCCGGGTTGAGCGCCGAAAAAACAGTGGCCGTGCTGTTTTGTGCGCCCCAGAAAACGTTGGCGCTGGGGCTGCCCTTGGCGGGGTTTTACTTCGCGGCCCAGAAGGAAAACCTGGCGCTCATCCTGCTGCCCCTGGTCTTTTACCACTTTTTCCAGCTTTTCTTCTCCGGCTTCCTGGTGAGTCGCCTGCGCCGCGTGCCGAACTGAAAAGGACCGGACGGAAAGCGGCGCTTGGAGCCAGGACTGGCGGCCGGGAGCGTCGGCGGCGGGGATCTGGAGTGGGGTTGGGCACTGGCATTTTGCGCCCTGCAGCTACAATGAGGCGCTGAGGCATCGGGAAGATGTATCGCGACGGGCTTTTCAGAACACTCAGCGGGGTTGCGGGAGGATTGCTGATCGCCGCCCTGGTCATGCGCGCAGCTTGGCCGGACATCAAGGGTTCCGGCAATATCGGTTTCGACGCCAATAACGACGGCGCCACGGAGATGTACATGAACACCAGCGGACTGGGCATCGCCACCACCAGTCCCTCGTCCAACCTCCACGTCCAGGGCAATGCGATTTTTCAGAGCGGCAATTTCGGCATCGGTACGACGGCGCCCAGCCACACCATGCATATTTCCGGCACCTTGGGGTTCGGCGCGGAATCCGTCAGCACCAACTCCATGGCGGGAACCAAGCCGCTGGTGCTCGCCAACACGGCCTCGGGCAACATCATCTTAAAACTCCCCTACGCCGGCAATGCCACGGGCCGCATCTACCACATCAAGAAGACTTCGAGCAGCAACACCCTGACCATTGACGGCAATGGGTCGCTGATTGACAACAGCGCTAACATTTCTATGACCAACTCCACCAGCGGCCTGCCCTTTGCCGTGCTCATGAGCAATGGAACGACCTGGTACATCCTCGCCAAAGACGAATCCACCAGCGTCCCGGCGACTTTCACCTGGACCAACGGCGGTGGCACCGGACTGGCCAGCGCCGCCAGCAACTGGTCGGGGGGCGCCGCGCCGAGTGCCGGGGCCGTCGTCACCCTGAATGGCACCAGCACGGCCAACCTCACCTGGGACCTCAACGTGTCCATCGCCTCATGGAACCAGACTTCGGCTTACACGGGCAACGTCATCATCAACACCAACTACAGCGGCAACGGCAGCTTCACGCTCCTGGACATCACCGGCGATCTCACCATCAGCGGAGGCTCATGGACCCAGAACCCCAATAGCACGGTCCAAGGCAACCTGATCAAAGTCGCGGTGGGCGGCAACTTCACGCTGGCATCGGGTGCCACTATCACCGTGGGCGGCAAGGGCTATACCGCGGGAAATGGGACGGGCGGAGCCACCTCCACGGGACAGGGCGGCAGCCATGGTGGCCGCGGCAATCACAACACCACCAATAACTACAAGACCTACGGCAAGTTTCTCGCGCCCGACACCTTGGGTAGCGGTGGCGACAGCTCGGCGTCGCTCAATAAGGGAGGCGGGGCCATCTACATGACCATCACGGGGGATTCGACCGTGAACGGAACCATCGAGGCCCAGGGCAATGCGGGCACGAGTAACGCGGGTGGTGGTTCTGGGGGCAGCATCTACTTCAAGACCAAGACGCTGACGGGTACCACGGGCGTTTTGAGCGCATCGGGCGGTCCAGGCGCCGGCACCGGCGGCGGCGGCGGCGGCGGGCGCGTGGCCGTGCTGCTCACGGGCGCGAGCTCCACCTTCTCGGGTTTCACCGGCTCCGGCAATCTCAAGGCCTACGGCGGCGCGGGCGGCAGTTCCAACAAACTCAACGGTGGCAACGGCACGGTTTATAAGGCCACGGGCACCCAATCCGGCAATGCCTCGGGCAATATCATCATCGAGAACAGCACGAGCTTCGTCATCGCGGTCTCCAGCAGCGGCAACGGCACCACCGGTGCCGACCTCGCTCCCAGGATCAGCGGCCTTGAAGACTCGGATTTGGACCTCACCACCTTCGAGGTCAAGACCAATTCCATGCTGGTGATTTCCGGCAACACCGATTCCACCGGCGGCATCAAGCACCTGCTGCTCTCGGGTGGCAATGTTTTCCTCTCTTCCGGAAACCTGGTGGTGAACTGAGCCTCGTCGCGCGCTCTTGACTTTTTGATAAAACGATTTAGCATTGGCATTATATTAAATGAGGTGAGCCATGCCGAGGAAGATAAGCCGGGTCGCCCCAGAGTGGTGGGATTACACCACGCTGGAGGATGATATCCTGAACGACGCCGCGCGGCTTACGGCCGCGGATCTGCCGCAGCTCGCCAGGCCGGGGTTTGCGGTGAAAATCTACGACACCGTCGAGGACTTTTACCTCGCCGAGGCCTTGGAATACGTCTGGTGCTGGCAGCAGGCGACCCCGTCCCGTCCGGCGGGCCTGTGCGGCCCCATCGGTCCCACCGAGCAGTTGCCCCTGGTGGCGCGCATCGTGAACGAGCTCGGCGTCAAGCTGCACAACTGCCATTTCTGGGGCATGGACGAATGGGTGCTGGACGGCAGGGAGGCGGGGATTGATTTCCCCCTCGGCTTCGCCAAGGCGGACATGGACCTGTGCTTCAACCGCATGGATAAAAAGCTGCGCATGCCCATGGAGAACATCCATTTCCCCAAGGCCAAGGGCAAGGATTACAGCAAGAGCTACGATGAAGCGCGCTGCCTCATCATGCAGGGCGGACAGGGCGAGGTCAAACACTGGGCCTTCAACGACCCGCTGAAGCGCGAAGGCCCCTGGAAAGACCACCCACCTGCTCCAGCGGAATATCGCAAATTAGCCACTCGGGTGGTGGATCTGCATCCCATGACCATCATCCAGAACGCCCGCACTTCCGGCGGAGGCGTGGTGACCCAGGTGCCCTCGCAGGCGCTTTCGGTCGGCCCCGTCGAAACCTGGAAGTCCGAGAAGGTCTCCATCTGGCACCCTGGCACCCATGACAACCCCTTCGGCATGCGCCTCACGGCGCTCATGATCTCCAAGCGCGTTCCTGATTCCAGCGTGCCCATGTCGCTCCTGGCTGATCACCCCAACGTGCAGTTCAACTACCTGCGCAGCGCCATCGGCAGTTGCGCAGCGGAAATGCATTAAAGGCAAGTGTTCATGAATTGCGTCTTCGCATTGCGGCGACAGCAATTCGGCCCGTTCGTGCTGAGCCAGTCGAAGCATGAACGGGCCGCGCTCCCCCCACCGCCCTTCACCCCCTTCGACGGTGCTCAGGACAGGCTTCGACAAGCTCATCCCCCAAAGCGGGGGATAAAGGGCGAACGGCTGGTAGTTCTGTAAAATGGCTGAACGCTTGCCATTAAAGATTGCGATGCCGCGCCGAGCCTTCGCTGTCGGGGCGCACCCTGACGACATCGAGTTCTTCATGGCGGGCACGATGCTGCTCTTGAAGCGGCAGGGCTGGGAGATCCACTTCATGAATATCGCCAGCGGGCACTGCGGTTCGGTGGACCTGCCCGGGCCAGAAATCGCTGGCGTGCGCCGTGGAGAGGCGGCGCGAGCGGCGCAGCGCGCGGGAGCCGTCTGGCACCCGCCCCTGGTGGACGACCTGGACATTTTTTACGAAAAGACGACGCTGGCGCGGCTGGCCGCCGTGATGCGAGAAGTGGCTCCGGAAATTCTGCTGGTCCATTCGCCCCAGGACTACATGGAGGATCACATGAACGCCTGCCGCCTGGCGGTCACGGCGGCTTTTGCCCGGGGCATGAAAAATTTCGCCACCGATCCGCCGCGTCCGGTGGCGGAGGTTCAGATGGCGGTGTACCACGCGCAGCCGCACTCCAACCGCGGCCCGCTGCGTCGGCCGGTGTTGCCGGAGTTCTATGTGGACATCGCTTCCGTCCTGGAGGATAAGGCGGCCTGCCTGGCCCAGCACCGGAGCCAAAAACGCTGGCTGGATGCCAGCCAGGGCATGGATTCCTACCTGGAAAATATGCGCGGGATGGGCCGTGAACTCGGGCGCTGGTCGGGGCGCTTCTCCAGCGCCGAGGGCTGGCGCAGGCACCACCCGGCGGGCTACGGGGGGCCGGATTTCGAGCCCCTGCGCGCGGAACTGGGCCAGCTCTGTCTGGCCAACGCGGCTTACCTCAAGACCCTGGCGCCGCCGTTGCCTCGGCGTCCAGCGCGACGTTCCCCTCAGCAGCGCCGCAAGCGATAGGCCGTCAGCATCGGCCTGGCTCCGCGGCGATTCAGGCCGTGGTGGCGGCCATGACCTGAGTGTGCGGCGCGGCGTCCGGCGCGGAAAGCGCACCGGCGCCGAAAATCACGGAGCGCGAGGCTAGTCGCCGCGTGTCGCGCTGAACCGTGGCGGCCTCCATGTAGCAGACGCTGAAGGCGCGCCGCGACTGCATGGATGAGTTGACACCCGAGGAGTGCAGCAGCCAATTGTGCAGCAGGACCGTCTCGCCGGCCTCGACCTCAAGGGGGATGGCGTTTTGCGGAGGGCAGTGGTGCTCCGCTTGTTCCGGCGTCAGAAAACCGGAACCGTGGTCGGGGTTGATCACGCCATACTTGTGGCTGCCCGGGATGATCCAGACGCAGCCGTTCCGGGTGGTGCTCGGGTCTAGGGCCGTCCAGGCGGTGAGCAGGGGATCGCGGTCGAGCTGGCTCCAACGATCCTGGTGCCAGGGCAGGACCGTTCCTTTGCCCGCGGGCTTGTTCATGAACATGGCCCGGTAGGCGGCCACGGGCGTCGCGGGCCCGTAAGCGCGGGCGCAGGCCGCGCGGAAAACGGGGTGCTGCATGAAGCGCAGGTAAGCGGGGTCGCGTTCCAGGTCCTGGATCTTGCGGTAGTTCAGGGTGGAGCCCTTGAAGCCGAGGGTCTGGGGCGGCGCGTCGGCGTAGGAACCCGTTTCGCTGTCCAACTGCATCAGCATGCGGGAGGTGTCCAAGCCGGACTTTCCCAGCATGATGGCGACGATGCGCTGCCGCAGTTCTTCCTCGTCCCGCCGCGAGAGCAGCCGCCCCAGGCGCAGATAGCCCTGGCGCATGAAACGGTCCCAGTCCTCATTCTCGATATTATTCATTTCGCTACCTTTGGTGAGCCTGTGTTTAAAAATAACACAAAAGACTAGAATATCAAGAGAAGCTAAGCGACACTCTATTATACATTTCGACACTATGGAAAAATCGTACCCGCTCGCGGATCTGCTGCAAGACTCGGTGCGAGAGGCCGTGGGGGAGGTTCTGCGGGACTGTCGCGTGGCGATGATCTCCTGCATGCTGTGGCGCAACGAGAGCCCCTGGGCGCTGCGCGCGCGCCGCTTGGGCGATAGCTTCCTGCTGATCCCCGTGAAAGGCGTCTTGCGCGTGGAGCTTGGCAAAGAACGACGCGATCTGGTCCCCGGCCAATTCCTGATGCTGCCCCCGGGTCGCGAACACGTCCTGAGCGCGCCGCTGGAAGTGCGGCAGCTTCATCAGCTCAGCCTGCATTGCCACATCCGCCAGCGCGATGGCGGCCACCTGCTGTCCCGCTTCGCCAGCCCCTTCCAAAAGTTTTCGGACCCCGGAGAGTGGTTCGGCAGGTTCTCGCGGCTCACGCATCTCATGGGCCGCGATCCCGCTCTCGGCCAGGTCTATGGTGAAAGCGCCATGAAACTGCTGCTGGCCGACCTGCTGTGTTCAGGCGCCACGCTGAATCCGGAAGCGGAGAACGGGGACGTGCGCCTGCGCTCCGCGGTTCATGCCCTGCTGGAACGACCCGGTGCCGCCCTGCGGGTGCGCGACCTGGCCCGCGCCTGCGGACTGGGAGAGGTGCAGTTCAGGAAGCTGTTCCGGCGCGGCTACGGTATGGCGCCGCACGCGTTCCAAGCCAGGCTTCGCATGGAGCAGGCCGTCCAACTGCTGAGCCAGACGGAACAATCCATCAAGCAAGTGGCCCTGGCGTCGGGTTTCACCAGTCCGCAATATTTCCAGAAATGTTTCCGGCACCTGCACGGAATCACCCCGCTCCAATACCGCCGCGGTCGCGGGCGGGAGGTGTGAGTTCCGACGCCATGAGGTGGAAGTCAGAAATTCCTATTCCAGTGACAGCCATTTCCTTGAGTTTGAGTTAGACGCGGCATCCCGAAGCCTCCGGCGCCCGCGGCCCGATCCCCCCTGGCTATTTCAGACTGCCGGCAGGGCCTAGAATGCACCCCCCCAAGCTCGTACGGCCCCCCACCTGCATAGGATGAACATCGCCGCCGAGGCACGCAAGCTTCCAGCCATCCCCATCGGCAACCTGGAGAACTTCCAGCGCGAGCGTCACATCTTCGATCTCAGCTTCGCGCGCGGCATGGGGCGCCTCAGCGTCATGACGCCCAACATCTTCCGGGTGCAACTGAGCGTGCAAAAGAACTGGACCTTCAAGCCGCTGATTTCCCTTGAGGACAAGGAGTGGAAGAGCGTGCCGCTGCAGATCAAGAAGCACCAGGAGAAGCTCGATATCACCACGCCGCGCATGATCATCTCCATCGTCTTCCGGCCCTTCAACATCCGCGTCTATGACCACGACGGGCACCTCTTGAGCCAGGACAACCCGCGCAACGCCGTGGTTTTCAAGGGGCCGCGCATCATCGTCAACAAGAAGTGCCCGGCGGGAGTGCCCTTCCTCGGCCTTGGCGACATTGGCGGTCCCCTGGACCGCTCGGGGAAACTCCACCGACTTGAGCTGCAGCAGGACACGGAGAAGGACCTCAAGGCCCATGTGAATCCGCGCCTCGTTTTCCCGCTGTTTTGCCATCCCGGCAAGGAAGTGGCCTGCGGCTACTTCCTCGACAACGCCACCTCCAGCCTCATTGATCTGCGGCGCACCAACACGGGTGAGGTGGCCATGGCCACGGACGATGGGGAGCTCGACTACTACTGGGTCATCGGCAAGGATATTGACGAGGTCGCGCGCGGGTTTTTCACGCTTGTGGGCAACAGTTCCTTTCCCCCGCGCTGGACGCTGGAGATCATGAAAGGCCTCGAATCCGCGCCCGAGTACCGCGAGTTCCTGCGCGGTTACGACCCGGTGCGCCGTGATTTCGTGCTGACCTCCTCGGTGATGGTGCACCAGCCGCAAGGCGACAGTACCGGCCTGTGGGATGATCGCTTGCAGCGCATGCTCACCGGCTTCCGGCGCGCCGACCGTATTCCGCACTTCATGGTGGAACTCAGCCAGGAGCTGCCCATGGAAAAGCTGGCGAAAAAGGATTTGCGCGATCTCGAAACCGCCAAGTGTTTCCTCTCCGCCGACGGGGAGGGCGGCGGGATGCTCACGCTGAATGGCAGCGGCTACCTTGATCCCTTCAATGACGACAGCTACCAGTTCGTCCAGCAGCGCTTTGCGCCTTTGTTGCAGGCCGGGCTGCGCGGCGTCGAGGTCAAGGATGCCTGCCCGCCCTGGACACGCTCTCATCTGAGGAAGGTGCTGGTGCGCTGCTCCCAGGAGATCGTGGCCGAGGATGGGGAGAGCATCGAGAAGCTGATCCATGAAGTGGAAGCCCACAAACTCCTGGCGTACATCCCCAACGGGTTGGCCCGCTGCCTGTACCGCTGCCAGCTCGCCGCCAAGCCGGATCAGCGCCCGCTGGTGCTCACCTCCAGCGGCTTCGCCGGTGTGCAGCGCTACACGGTGATCTGCCCGGCGCACGCGGCTTCGGGTTGGCCGGATATCCCGCGCTATCTGACCCGGCTCCTGAGCCTCAACGTCTCCGGCGCGCCGCTGCTGTGCGCTGATATTCATTTGCGCAACGATTTCGACGAGCGTTTCATGTGCGGGCTCGCTTACGCGCTCGCCTTCGTGCCGCTCATCCGCCTGCGCTTCGAGCACGGCGTGAACCTCCAGAAGCTCCTGAAGGCCAGCCGTTTCCTGGACGCCTTGCACCATGTCTGTCTGCTGCGGGAGGAATGGCTGCCCTACCTCTACGACCTGTTGCGCCAGGCCCACGTTTACGGGGTTCCCATCCTCTACCCCCTGGCCTATTTCTA
>JAHFOS010000254.1 GCA_023261545.1 bacterium | reverse complement strand
TGGGCAGCTCCAGATATTTCACCATCTTCGGTGATTCCACCAGGAAGTCGGCGAGCTCGTCCGGGAAGTGGTCCGGATAGGCGTAGAGCAGGCGCAGCCATTCGAGGCCTTCCACCTTTTCGAGTTCGCGCAGCAGATCCAGAAGCCGTGGCCGCCCGTAGCGCGCGATGCCGTAAGCCGTGGTGTCCTGGGCGATGAGGCTCAGTTCCTTCACCCCGCGCGCGGCGAGCCGCCGGGCCTCTTCCACCAGTTCCTCGATGGATTTGTCCTCGTTGGGGCCGCGGATGGCGGGAATGATGCAGTAGGTGCAGGTGCGCGAACAGCCCTCGGATATTTTGAGATAGCTGGTGTGCGGGAGCGTGGCCGAAACCGGACGGATGCCGGCGGGCAGCAAGCGCCCGGTCACGGGCCGGTCGTGATACACCTCCGCCACGTCGGCCAGCAGCTTCGGCACCTCTTTCAGGGAGTAGGCCCCATCCAGACCGGGAAAGCTCGCCAGCAGATCCTCGGCGCCGCGCGAGACGTAGCAGCCCATGGCGTAAACGCGCTCCACGCGCCCGCGGCGCTTGTGCTCGATAAATTCGGCGATGGTGCGCCGCGTCTCTTCCACGGCCGGCCCGATGAAGCCGCAGGTGTTGATGATCACCGCGTCTGCTTCCAGGGGATCGCTCTCCAGGCGGAAGTTGCGGGCGTAGAGGTCACCCAGCAGGTTCTCGCTGTCCACGAGGTTCTTGGCGCAGCCCAGGGAAACCAGCGCCACCACGGGGGAAGGACGGGGGCGTTCGCGGCGCCGGGGCGCGCGGGATTTAAGGACGGGCTGCATCTGACTTCGTGATTCCGGGGCTTATGACTCCCTCACCCCGGCCCTCTCCCAGAGGGAGAGGGTGTAAGGGGGCTGTCGCGCCGACTCCGCTGCTCTCCTGATCCGCGAGGTAGCTTTCGATCTCGGCCATCACCGCCCCGAGCATTTCTTCCTGACGCACGCGGCGCACGATTTTTCCCTTGCGGTAGATGACCGCCTGGCCGTTGCCGCCGGCGAGGCCGATGTCCGACTCCGCCGCCTCTCCCGGCCCGTTCACCACGCAGCCCAGAATAGAGACACGGATGGGCGTCTTTACGCCCTTCATGCGTTCCTCCAGGTATTTCACGATGGGCTCCATCTCGATCTGGATGCGCCCGCAGGTGGGACAGGCCACGATCTCCGGCGAGGTGATGCGCACGCCGGTGGCCTTGAGGATGTCGAATGCCACGGGGATCTCCACCACCGGATCGCCGGTGAGCGAAACGCGGATGGTATTGCCGACGCCGGCGAGCAGGATGGAACCCAAGCCCGCCGCGGACTTGATGGAGCCGTAGCGCGGGTCGCCCGCCTCGGTGATGCCGATATGCGTGGGAAAGTCCGACTTCTCGCCGAACAGCCGGTAGGCCTCCACGGCGACGCGCACGTCGCTGGACTTCAGGGAGACGATGATCTGGTCGTAGCCGAGCTGGTCGCACATATCAATGTAGCGCAGCGCGCTCTCGACAAAGCCCTCGGGCGTGGGGTAGCCGTACTTCTCCAGCACGCGCTTCTCCAGCGAGCCGCTGTTGACGCCGATGCGCATGGGCACGCCGTTGGCCTTGGCCGCGCGCACCACTTCGAGGAACTTCTCGTCCTTGCCGATATTGCCCGGATTGATGCGGATCTTGTCCACCCCCTGCTCGATGGCATCGAAGGCCAGCCGCCAGTTGAAATGGATATCGGCGATGAGCGGCACCTTCATGAGCGCCTTGAGCTTGCCCAACCCCGCCGCCTGCTTCTCGTTGAGCACCGAGGTGCGGATGAGCTCGCAGCCGGCCTCCTCTAAACGCTGCACCTGCGGCATGGTGGCCTCCAGGTCGCTGGGGTCGGTGGTGGTCATGGACTGCACCCACACCGGGTTGTCGCCGCCGACGGCGAGCTGGCCCACCTTGATGGGACGGGTTTTATGGCGGGGGGTCATGATCTCCAGTTAAATACGCGAAGAATAGGACGTCTTCAAACTTCTTGGGGGCACCGTGCCCCTAACGGCATGGTACCCAGCTAGGAGAAATCGGAAGCGCTGCGGACTTGTTCTCGGGAAAAGATACCGGGTGGCCCAGCCCTGGCAAAACACTGGCGCGGGACGATTCACGACTCGCGGCTGCCCGCGAGCAACTGTGCCACGCGCGCCCGCAGGACGGGCAGCAGTTCCTGCTCGAACCATGGGTTGCGTTTCAACCAGATGTTGTTGCGTGGACTTGGGTGCGGCAGCGGCATGAGCCCCGGCCCATGGCTGCGCCAGGCGCGGACGGCCTCGGTCAGGGAGCCGCGATGGCTGGGCAGATGGTAAGCTTGCGCGTACTGGCCGAGGACCAGGGTCAGTTCGACTTTCTTCAGGCGCGACAAGAGCCGTGCTCTCCACTCCGGCGCGCACTCGGGTCGCGGCGGCAGATCGCCAGCCTTGCCGGTGCCGGGATAACAGAAGCCCATGGGAATGAGGGCCACGAGCTTCGGGTTGTAGAAGGTTTCGCGCGCGATCCCCAGCCATGCGCGCAGGCGCTCCCCGCTCGCGTCGTTGAACGGCAGGCCGGTCTCGTGAACCTTCTTTCCTGGTGCCTGCCCCGCGATCAAGAGGCGCGCGGATGGCGCCGCCTGGAGCACCGGTCGCGGGCCGCAGGGCAAGTGCTCGGCGCAGAGGGTGCAGCCGCGAACCTGGGCGAGGAGCGAATCGAAGGTGGGCAATGCGGGCCTTTATTATTCGACGGGATTCACAATCAATCCGTCGGATAAGCTCTTGCCGTTGCGTCGGATCTGGCGCCCCACAAGCGGCGGATCAATAATGAAAGCGGCAACTGATGATACGGACGCCCGCGTCGCTGATTTCATAAACCAGACGATGCTCGTCGTCAATGCGCCGCGACCAGCAGCCCTGCAACTCGTATTTCAGAGGTTCCGGCTTCCCGATGCCCTCGAAAGGCTGGCGCAGCACGTCCTTGATAAGCTCATTGAGGCGCCGCAGGATGCGGCGATCCGTTTTCGACCAGTATTGGTAGTCCTGCCAGGACTCCTCCGTAAAAAGGAGGTTCACGCCTCGATGAGCTTGCGCTGCGTCACCTTGCCCGCGCGCGCCTTGCCCAGGGAGGAGCGCAGGCGCGCGGCATTGCTGGGCGAGGAAAGCAGGTGGCGGGTTTCGACCAGGGCGTTGTAATCTTGCAGCGATAGCACCACGACGTTCTCGTCGTTTTTTCGCGTGATGATGAGGGGCTCGTGGTCATGGTACACCATGTCCAAATGCTTTTTGAGACCTTTCCTGACCTCGGAGAGTGAAACGGCTTGCATGGCATTTACTCCAGTGAATTTATTACTTAGAATTGTACAATTTAAAGTACATCGTCAAGTTGCGCAGCCAGGGGGCGCCACCGACGCTCGTGGGTGTTCGCGCATGGCAATTTTCAGGCGCAGGGACAAATTCTCAGGCTCCCACCTCATCCCCATCTTTTGCCGGCTGCTGCCATTTCTCCCGCAGCGCCAGCCCTTCGTCAAGGAACTCGGCCAGGTACAGGGGCAGGGAAAGAAGATCCAGGTGGACCTCAACCGCACCTTCCGGAGTGACGATCCCATGGACATGCTCATGGTAGGAAGGCAGGTTGAGATCGAACCTCAAGGCTAGACGGTTGTCGCGGGCATGGTTGAATTGCAGCAGGGAGCGCAGGGAGCCGCTCGTGCCCGCCTTGACCTCCGCGGGCAGGACCCGGCCGCCGTGGGCAATCACGAAGTCCACCTCTGCGTTTACGGATCGGCCTTCGCGCAACCAATAGAACAGCTCGGGCTTGAGACCCGTTCGCTGACGGCTCAAGAGCTGTTGGCCCACGAACTGCTCGGCCAAGGGGCCCTCGTTGACGAGCTGGATTTCTGACAAAACCTCCATGGAACGCGCGTCCAGCCCCAGCATTCTGCAGAGCAGCCCCGAATCCAGGAAAAGCAGTTTAAAAACATGCTCTTTCGTTTCA
>JAHFOS010000119.1 GCA_023261545.1 bacterium | reverse complement strand
GCGATGTCGCCCTTGAGGTGCCGCACCATGATTTCGAAAAAGTTCTCGATGCTCAGAAGCACAAGCGCAAGGTGAAGAACGACACCGACCTCGACGCCTCCGACCTGCGCGCGGTGATCGAGGGGTACCTCAAGGCCGTGAAAAAGCACACTGGAGCGGATTTCCCCACGGACCCGCGCGCGCAATTGCGCGCCGCCATTGACGCCGTATTGCGCTCCTGGAACAACGATCGCTGCGTCAAATACCGCCAGCTCAACGATATCCGCGGCCTCAAGGGCACGGCCGTCAACGTGCAGTCCATGGTGTATGGCAACATGGGCATCACCTCCGGCATCGGCGTGTGCTTCACGCGCAACCCTGCCGACGGCGAGAACCGCTTCTACGGCGAATACCTCATGAACGCCCAGGGCGAGGACGTGGTGGCCGGCATCCGCACGCCCCAACCCATCAGCGACCTTGAAAAGAACGATGCCCATAGCTACCACCAGCTCCTCGACGTGCGCGGGCGGCTTGAGCAGCACTACAAGGACATGCAGGATATCGAGTTCACCATCCAGGAAGGCAAGCTCTACATTCTGCAAACGCGCAACGGCAAGCGCACGGTCTTCTCCTGGTTGCGCACCTGCGTGGAGATGGTGGAGGAAGGCCTGATCGACGAGAAAACCGCGGTGAAACGCATGCCCGCCGGCGAGTTCAACAAACTGTTCGCGCCCATCCTCGACTCCGAGGACATCAAGAAGCGATCCATCAAGCCGCTCACGCGCGGGCTCAACGCCTCTCCCGGCGGGGCTTGCGGGCAAATCGTCTTCCACTCCGCCGAGGCTGAAAAGCTCGTCAAGGAAAAGAAGAAAAAGGTGCTGTTGGTGCGCATCGAGACCAGCCCCGAGGACATCGGCGGCATGGCGGTGGCCCAGGGCATCCTTACGGCGCGCGGCGGCATGACCTCTCACGCGGCGGTGGTGGCGCGCGGCATGGGTTGTCCCTGCGTCGCGGGAGCCTCGGACCTCCAGATCGATTACGCCAAGAAGACCCTGACCGTGGGCGGCCAGAAGTTCAAGGAGGGCGAGCAGATCGCCATTGACGGCTTCACCGGTGACGTTTACGGCGCGGCGGTGAGCGTGAAGCCCTCGGAAATAGTCCAGGTTCTGAGCGGCGACCTCACCGAGGACAAAAGTCTGCTCGCCCGCCACTACAACAAGTACATGGCCATGGTGGACCGTCTGCGCCGCCTCAAGGTGCGCACCAATTCCGACACCCCCAAGGACACCGACATGGCCGTGGCATTCGGCGCCGAAGGCATCGGGCTGTGCCGCACCGAGCATATGTTCTTCGACCTGCCGGGCCAGAAGCCCGGGCGCGTCCTGGCCGTGCGCGAGATGATCCTCGCCGAAACCGAGAAAGACCGCCGCAAGGCGCTGGCCAAGCTCCTGCCCATGCAGCGTGGCGACTTCGTGGGCATCTTCAAGGCCCTGGCGGGCCGGCCCGCCACCATCCGCCTCATCGATCCCCCGCTGCACGAGTTCCTGCCCCAGAAGGACAACCCCAAGGGTCAGCGCGCCGTGGCCCGCGAGCTCAAAATCCCCGTGGCCAAGGTTGCCGCCAAGGTCGAGGAGCTGCACGAGTTCAATCCCATGCTGGGCTTCCGCGGCTGCCGTCTCACCGTCATTTACCCCGAAATTCTCGAAATGCAGGTGCGCGCCATCATCGAGGCCGCCATCCAAGTCATCGCCGCCGGAGGCGCGGCGGAACCCGAGATCATGATCCCGCTCATCGGCCACGTCAGGGAGTACGAAATCTGCCGCCAACAAGCCGTGGCTGTCATCGAGGAGGTCTTCACCAAGAAAGGCCGGCGCATCCCCTACAAACTCGGCACCATGATCGAGGTGCCGCGCGCCGCTGTCACCGCCGGCGCCATCGCCAAGGCGGCGGAGTTTTTCAGCTTCGGCACCAACGACCTCACGCAGATGACCTGCGGATTCAGCCGCGACGACTCCGGCCGCTTCCTGCCGCGCTATGTCGAGCTCGGCATCTACGACTACGAGCCCTTCGCCGTCCTCGACCAGGAAGGCGTCGGACGGCTGATTCGCATGGCAGTTGAAGAAGGCCGCGCGGCGCGGCCCGACCTCAAAATCGGCATCTGCGGCGAGCACGGCGGCGACCCCAAGACCGTGGGCTTCTGCCACAAAGTGGGTTTCGACTACGTTTCCTGCTCGCCTTACCGCGTGCCCGTGGCCAGGCTGGCGGCAGCGCAGGCGGCGCTGTAGGGGCGGGAGTCCACTTAATGCGACTCATCGTCAATGGTGAGGAGCGTGAGCTTTCCGGAAATTTCAGCGTCGCCGGCCTGCTCGAACACTGCGGCGTCAAAGCCCCTCGGGTAGCCGTAGAGCTCAACTTCACCATCGTCCCGCGCTCGGAGTACCCCACCACCTCGCTGCGCGAGGGCGACGAAATCGAGATCGTGAGCTTTGTCGGCGGGGGATGAAAAAAGGCCGAAGGCTGTAGGCCGTAGGCTGAAGGAAAACGCGGAGATGGCGGGCTTTGTCAGAATTGAGAAAAGGCTGAGGGCTGTGGGGGTAAGGCTGAAGACTGTAGGCCGTAGGCTGAAGGGAAATGCGGAGATGGCGTACTTTGCCAGAGGGGACTGAAGCGGTGGGTCCGCCCCTGGGGCATGGGCCGCTCACGGCGCTCTTCGCCGCGGGGCTGGACGCCGGGCGTCTGGCCTCGGCCTACCTGCTCGCCGGACCTCCGGGCGTGGGCAAGCGCCACTTCGCGCGCTGGGCGGTGCGCCTCACGCAATGCGCCGCGCGCAAGGGAACTGAACCCTGCGGCACCTGCAATCCCTGTCGGGCCTCCCTCTCGGGAAACGATCCCTGTTTCGTCGAGGTCGCTTTTCGCGAGGAGAAAGGCGAGCACGAATCCATGGTCGAGGCCGCCCGCCGCTTTGCCGCCGAGGCTCTACGCGCGGCCGCACCTGGCCGGCGCTGCTTCTACCTGCTGCCCAATATCCAGGACTACTCCCTGGCCCTGCAGAACAGCCTGCTCAAGACCCTGGAGGAACCCCCGGCTGGCGTGACCTTCTTCCTCACCGCCGACCGGCCCGAGCAAGTGCTAGAGACTATCGTTTCGCGCTGCCAGGAGTTCCAGTTCCTGCCGTTGGCGCACGCGGACCTCATCCGTGTGCTCGAAGCGCGCGGCTTTCCTTCCCGTCAGGCCGGCGAACTGGCGCTGCTCAGCGCGGGCCGCGTGGATCTAGCGCTGAAGTTCGCCACCGAGCCCTATCGCCGCTTGCTGGCCTGGTTCCGCGAACTCGATGCCCAGCCCGCCCCGGACTTCCTGGTGGCGGCGGATGAGGCCACGGTGCTCGCCGAGGACCTCGAAGGCGAGGAGGGAGCGGCAGGTCAGGACCGCCCCAAGCTGGCCGAGCTCGCCGCGCTGCATTTGCGGCATTTCTTCGCCAGCTCCCTGGAACTCGCGCGCGAACATTACCTCGCTTTCCATATCCTGAACCTGGCCAGCGAAGAACTGCTCGGCGCCCGCGAAGCCCTGGCCGGTTCCGGCCATCCCATGCTTTGCCTGGAGCAATACTTCCGCGTGGCCTTCGAGCGCCGCGCGCAGATCCTGCGCTTCAGCCATACGGCTCTGAATGTCTGATTCCGGCCGCCTCGTAAATGTTGGGTCCATGAAGCGCATTTTCGTTTTACATCACCGGCCTTCAGGTCCGTTCGTACTAAGCCCTGAGCTTGTCGAAGGGTCGAAGTATGAATGGACCGTGGCCCCACCGTTCACCCTTCGACAGGCTCAGGGCGAACGGCCGAAAGCTTGGTGATATGGCTGAGCTATTACCCGGCCTCAAGGTGCACCTCGGCTGTGGGCCTCTGGTGGTGCCCGGCTGGCTCAATGTTGACCAGCGCCGGCCCAATCCCAAGCTGCTCAACAATACCAGCGGCGCGCTCTACAGCGTCCTCTATCGCATCGAGGGCTGGATCCAGCACCTGCGCACCCCGCCGGAGCGGCGCATCCGCATCTTCGACCTGTGCGCTCCCTTTCCCCTGCAATCCGATGGCGCGCGCGTGGTCTTCTCCTCGCACGTCATCGAGCATCTTTCCTATTCAGGAGCCGTGGACGATGAGCGCGATTCCCGGGTGCAACTGTTCCTGCGCGAATGCCGGCGCATCCTGCAGCCGGGCGGCGTGCTGCGATTGTCCACCCCAGATCTCGACCTCCTCCTGGAGAAGCTCCGGCTCCGCGACGAGCGCTTCTTCCAGGACACCCTGATTTCCGAGGGCTTGCCAAGGCTGCCCACCATCGAGGAGAGTTTCCTGCGCGTGCTCTACGAGCGCGGCACGCACCGCTACTGCTTCAACCATGACATCCTGGCCCGGCTGCTGGCCCAGGCCGGCTTTCGCGAAATCACGAAATCGCGCTACGGCGCAAGCCGCAGCCCCGATATCGTGCGCGACGGCTTGGACAACCGCGAGCACGAGTCGCTGTTCATCGAGGCGGTGAAATAGGCTAGAGCGCAACTATTGGAAATTTCGAACATGAAAGACCATTACGATTTCTCGAAAATGAAGGGGCGCCGCAATCCCTACATCAAGTATTGGGAACAACCGGTGACCATCCGGCCGAATCGCGATGCTGTCGCCTATTTCAAATCCAAGGCGTTCCCATCCGGTAAAGACCGAAACACGAAGAGAAAACCGGACAGGCTTTCAACGCCAGCAATGCCGGATTCAAGATAAAGAAAAAACGATGCACCACAGAGACACAGAGATCACAAAGAAGACAGCAGAAAATTCTCTGTGATCTCTGTGTCTCTGTGGTGAAGGTTGATTTGTAAGACCAAATCAGCCCTCAGAACACTCCGGCACCCGACTCAATCATGCCTCAGCGCCGCGATGGGGTCGAGCGCGGCGGCGCGGGCGGCGGGATAGAGGCCGAAGACGATGCCAACGCCCGCCGAGATGCCAAAGGCCAGCGCGACGCTGCCCGGGGTAATCTGCGTCGGCATTTTTGAAAACTGGGTCACCAGGCCGGGGATGAGCATGCCCAAGCCGACGCCGAGGATGCCGCCCAAACCGGAAAGCGCCACCGTTTCGGCCAGGAATTGGCGTACGATCTGGGTGCGCGTGGCCCCGATGGCGCGGCGGATGCCTATTTCGCGCGTGCGCTCGGTCACCGAAGCCAGCATGATGTTCATGATGCCGATGCCGCCCACCAGCAAGCTCACCCCAGCGATGGACCCCAGGACGATGTTGAAAGTGCGCTGAGTCTCCTCGGCCTGACGCAACAGCGCCAGCGGCACGCGCACCTCGTAGTCGCTGTCGCGGTGCGCGGTTTTCAAGAGATGACCGAGGCCCGCGGCCACGGCTTCCACGTTATTCTCCGCGTCCACTTCGGCGATGATCTGGTGCAATTCGACGAGTTCCGAATCCTGTGTTCTTCCGGAACCGCGTGACATGATATCTCCGAAGCGCCGGCGCGCGGACGAGAGCGGGATGTAGGCGTCGGTATCCTGATCCGGGGTTTTGAGGTCCCCCTTGGACCCGCCAGCGCTCTGCACGATGCCGGTCACGGTGAAGACCTCGGTGCCAATGCGCAGCGCTGAACCCACGCCCTCTCCGCCCGTTAGCAGCCGGCGCGCGCCCTGCTCGGTGAGCACCGCCACATTGGCCGCCTGCTCTTCATCCAAAGTGGAGAGCGCCCGCCCGGCCAGCAACGGTCGTTTCACCAGCTCGAACCAACCCGGCGTGGTGCCCACCGCGCGCACCTCAAGGACGCGTTCCAACACCCTGCCGGTCTTGCGCATGAACTTGACGGGAACCACGCGCGTCAGCGCTGCAAAGGACGCGCTCATGCGCTGGGCATCGCTGTACTTGAGACCATAAACGCTCATGCGCGCGCGCGTGGTATCGCCGCGCTCGCCATCCGCCGGTTTCGTCGTATCCATGAAAATGAGGCGGCTGCCGAGGCGGTGGATGCGTTCCAGCACTTCGCCCTTGGCGCCTTCACCGATGGCCAGCATGGCGATGACGCTCGCCACCCCGAAGACCACGCCCAGGATGGCCAGCAGCGAGCGCAGCTTGTGCAGCATCAGGTTTTTGAGACCGAGACGCAGATCGCGGAACAAGTTCATGCCTTCTCCCCCTCGATGGATTCCACCAAACCGTCCCGGAGGTGCAGGCGCAGGCTGGCGCGCGCGGCGAGGTTGGGCTCATGCGTGACCATGATGATGGTCTTGCCCTGGCGGTGGAGCTCTTCAATGAGTCCCATGATCTGCTCGCCGGTGGCTGAATCGAGATTGCCGGTGGGCTCGTCGGCCAGCAGCACCTGGGGATCGTTGGCGAGAGCGCGGGCGATGGCTGCCCGTTGCTGCTGACCACCTGAAAGTTCAGAAGGCCGGTGCCGCAGCCGATCCCCAAGCCCCACCCGTTCCGCCAGTTCGGCGGCGCGCTTGAAGCTCTTTTTTGCCTCCCAACCAAGGTAATGCAGCGGCAGCGCGATATTTTCAGCCACCGTGAGCTGCGGAATCAGATGGAAGCTCTGGAAGATGAAGCCCAGGTGTTTGAGGCGCATGGCGCTGAGCGCATCGTCCGGCAGGCGGCCGGTCTCATGGCCCGCGAGCAGGAAGCGCCCTCTGCCAGGGCGATCCAAGCACCCCAGGATATTGAGCAGCGTGCTCTTTCCCGATCCGCTCGGCCCCATGACGGCCCAGAAGGATCCGCGCTCCATGCGCAGATTGATTCCCCGCAGGGCGTGCACGACTTCGTTTCCCATGGGGTAGTGGCGCTCGACGTTTTCGAGCTCGATGGCCCACTCCATGGGCTTACTCGCCGGCTGGGGCGCGTTCTCCACCGCCGGCCGCTCTTTCCCGCCGCGCGCGCAGCGCCTCGCGTTGCTCGGGAGTCAGATTGCGCAGCATTTCCTCACGCTGTTCCGGAGTCATATTCTCGAAACGCCTGCGTTTTTCGCCCTTGCCCTTGGCCGCTTGGCCCTCCGTGGAACCCGACCGCTCTTCCCGGGCATGGCCTGGCGGCGGGGCAGCCTCCGCAACCGCATGGTTTTCCGGAATTGGAGGCTGTGCCAACGCTGCGGCGGAACCGGGCCCCGACTTCGGACCTAGGCCATTCGCCTCCGGCTCCACCGTGGATTCATAAGCCGGGGCCAGCAAAATCTCCTGCCCTTCCCGCACGCCTTTGATAAGGTGAACCATCACGCCGTCGTCCAGACCGACCTCGACCTCTTGGGGCGCAAAACCCGCGCCTGCGCGCACGATCACGGCGGGACGGCCCTTGTGGCGCACGACCACTTGCAGGGGCGCCTGCAACACGTTGTCGTAGCTCGTGACGGCGATTTCCACCTGGCAACTCATGCCGTTGCGCAAACCCTCGGCATTGCCCGATAGGAACACCTCGGAAGGATAGACCTTGATGTCGGCGTTCATGAACATGCGGTGGGCATCGGGCAATGGCGAAATACGATCCAGCACGCCCTCGAAATTCTGACCGGGAAGCGCGTCCACCTTGATGCGGGCGGATAGGCCCGTGTGCGCCTTGCTCAACATCGCCTCCTGGATGGAAAGTTGCGCCGCCATGGCCCCGGGCGCCGGGAGATAGATGAGGTCCTGGCGTTCGCGGATATCCTGGCCTTCAGCCAGCGGATCGACGTTACCGCGCCAGTTGGTTTGGACGGAGGTGGCATACACCACGAGTCCTTCCTTGGGAGCGACGATGCGCGCCTTGGCGATTTGCTCCTCCAGCTTTTTGAGCTTATCCTTGGCGCGATCCAAATCCGCCTCCTTGGACTTGAGGTCCGCCTCGGCCTGAAGGATATCGGACTTGCCTTTGCGTTTCATCTTTTCAAGGGTCAACTCACCCTGCCGGACACGGCCCTTCAGATCGGCCACACGGCGCGCGTAGGTGAACTCCTTGAGCAGCTTCAGGCGATCCTTGGCGAGCTGCACTTCGAGCCCGGATCGCTTTTGGGCGAGATCGTCGGCCAGCAGCTCCGTCTCCGACAGGTATTTTTCGCCAAAAAGGACGCGCGACCATTTGGCGCGGTCGGTGTTGCGCTGCAATTCCTCTTCGGCGATGGCGATGCGCGCTTCGGCCTCATGGAGCACGTTGGGGTACTCCCCGTCCAGGTAGTTCTTGAGGTCCTCGTCGGCAAAGGTTTTCTGCAACTCCTGCTGCTCCACGTCGCTCTGCACTTGCAGCTTGACCACTTCGAGGGTTTCGCGCGCGCGCACGTGGGCCGCTTCAGCCTCGCGCACCTTGCTGATTTGGTCGGCCTGCTGGTCCACCAGGCGGCTGGCGTCAAGTTCCGCCAGCAGGTCGCCCTCTTTCACGCGCGTCCCCTCGGGAATAAGGAAAATGAGCGTGGTGCGGCCCTCCAGCTCGTTTTTAATCACCACCTGCTCGCGCGACTTGAGCGTCCCGGACTCGCGGATGACGATGTCCAGAGGGCCGCGGCGCACGCGGAAGGTGGCCGCATCAGCGACCTCATTCGCTGGTAGGATGGGAAAACACCTCCAGGCCCAGCCGCCGAGGAGCAAGGCGGCCAGTACGACCAGCGGGGCAAGAACTCTCTTCACGGAAATTCGTTAGATGCCGGGCTTATTCTGTCGCGGCCACGTTCTTCGCCACCTGAAAAATGAGGACTTCGAGGGGGTAGCGCCGTGGAATTTTGATCAGCAAGACTACACTTCGATCCACTATGGCATCCCTCAAGGTGACCTGTCCAACAGCCTTGAGGCTGAGCATGAGAGCACGTCTGCTAGGTCATCCCAGGGGTAGCGCGCGGTGACCCGACATCGCCACATTGAAACTTTATTCCTGCTCTGGGCGCTGGCGCTGGCGGCCCTGGTCTATCGCGCCAGCGGCGGCGACCTGCTCGCTTACCTCGATATGGTAAGGACACGGGTCGGAGCAACCCTGGGCTCCACGAAATAGCGGACGGGCCGGAACTTGCTGGTCGCCGTCTTCCTGCTCGGAGCCCTCGGGCAGCTCATGGGGGCTGTCGGACTTAGCTGGGCGACCTGTCGTGGCTTAAAAAAATCCGGACTGGGCCACGATCTGATCACCGGTTTCGCCATCGGACACATCCTGGAATCGCTGACCATCACGGCGCTATCGTGCTCGGAATTCCTGCCGCGCCGGCTCCTGATCCTGTGGTTTGGAGTAAAAATCCTCCTTTTCCTCGGTTTCCTCATCACCAAGAGTCCCCGCGGCGATCTGTTCGCTACCCTGCGCGGGCATCCACTTCCCTGCTTATGGACCGCCGCGCTGCTCTCCGCCGCCAGCGTGCCCACCTCCAATTATGACGCCTTTACGGCGCACTTCGCCGTGGCGCGCCTCTTCATCGAAGCAGGCCAGTTGCCACTGCGCGGCGATTATGGTTATCTTCACGAACTGCCACTCGCCGCCCATATGTGGTTCCTGCCGCCCTTGGCCTGCGGCCTGGAAGGCGGAGCCAACATGGCCAGCGCCGTTTTCGCCGCGGCGCTGCCGCTGCTGCTCGCGCGCGAGTGGGGCGCGCGCATCGCTCTCGCCTCCTTCCTGGTGCTGCTTTCCATGCCCCAGTTCCAGCTCATTTCCACCAATCCCATGCCCGAGCCCGCGGCGGTTTTCTACGCTCTTTTCGGGCTGGCCCGTCTGCGGCGCTGCTTCCGCGCGGGAGCGCGTGCGGATCGGGAAATCTTACTGGCGGGTCTGGCCTGGGCCTTTATGGCCGGCCTGAAGCCGCCGCTGATCCTTTTTCCCTGCGCGTGGTTCGCGGCTGCCCTTTGGCTGTCGAGGCAGGGGAAAATAACAAAAAAAGAGCTCGTGGGCTGCGCCGTTTGCGCCGCCGCCTGCGGCGGTTTGTGGTACTTCCGCAATGCCTTATTGCATCACAACCCCTTCTATCCCTATGCTTTTGCGCCTGAAACACGGGCGCTGATTCCCCCTGAGCACCGGCCTCCCGTGGGTTCGGTGACGATGCGCACATGGGCGGGTTATTTCCAGACTGTCTTCCTGGACCCGCGCTGGCGCCTCTCGCTCGGACCTTGGCCACTCATCCTGCTGCCGCTGCTGCCTTGGGTGGCAAAAAAACGCGGCACCTTCGCTTTTGTCGCGGCGCTGCTCGTGGCCGGCTACCTGGTGACGTTCGCCTTCACGCCTTTCAAAAACCGTTACTTCATCCCCTACCTCACGCTGTTGCTGCCCTGGATGGGGGCTTTCCTCGCGCGCCGGCCGCGTCCCGCGCGCTGGCTGCTGGCGCTCACGGCGGGCTGGAGCGTCTTGAGCTTCGTTCCCTATTTCCTGCAACCCTTTGCGGTGCTGGCCAAGGGCCAGGATCGCGAGGCGTATTACGCGGCGAAATTCCCCATGTATCCCGCCGTGCGCAAGCTGAACGAGCTTCCCGCCGCTGGAAAAGTGCTCTTCGTCGCCACGCCGGTTTACTGGCTGGAGCACGACCACGTCCTCTCCATCTACTCGGAGACGGCGCTGGATTACACTCGCCTTTCCGACCTGGACGAATTCAAACAACGCCTCAAACAGCTCGGCGTGCGTTACGTCGCCTACGACCACGACAATATCTACGGCATGCAAGAGCATCCCGACCCCTGGTACGCGGCGCGACGCTATCAGGCGGGCCGCTGCGCGGCGCTGCTCGACGCGCTCTTTGCCGATCCCAGCCTGCGGCTGATTTCCAAAGACACGGGACTCTGGCTGGGGGAGATCACACCATGAGCCTCATCGAGATCCGCGGCCTGCGCGTGGCTTACGGCGCGACGCCGGTGCTGCAGGGCCTGGACCTCGATGTCGAGGCCGGCGAGATGTTCTTTCTGCTGGGCCCCTCCGGCTGCGGCAAGACCACGCTGCTGCGCGTCCTCGCCGGTTTCATCGAGGATGTCGCCGGTACGCTGCGTATCGCCGGCCGCGACATGGCGGGGGTTCCGCCCCAGCAGCGCGGAGTGGGCCTGGTGTTCCAAAGCTACGCCCTGTGGCCGCACATGAGCGTGCTCGAGAACGTCGCCTTCGGCCTGGAGATGCACGGGGTGGGTCAGGACGAGCGGCGCGCGCGCGCCGAGCGCGCCCTGGATCAGGTGCGCCTTGCCGGATTGGGATCAAGGCGCCCCCAGGAGCTTTCCGGAGGGCAGCAGCAGCGCGTAGCGTTGGCCCGCGCCCTGGTGCTGGAGCCGGCGGTGGTGCTGCTGGATGAACCGCTCTCGAATCTCGACGCCGGGCTGCGCGGGGAGATGCTGGCCTTCATTCGCGAGCTGCAGCGCGGCACCGGCGCCGCCATGATCTATGTCACCCACGACCGCGACGAAGCGCTCATGGCCGCGGACCGCATCGCGCTGCTGAATGGCGGGCGTCTCGTGGAGCAAGGTGCACCGCGGCGGCTTTACCACGAGCCCGCCAGCCGTTTCGCGGCCGAGTTCCTGGGTGCGGCCAACTTCCTGCCGGGAAAGCTCATGGTCACCCGTCCGGGGCCGTGCGTGGAGACTTGCGCGGGGAAGTGGGTGGGTGCCCGGATTTCCCCTGAATTTGCGCCCGGTCAAGAAGTCCTGTGCTGTGTGCGGCCCGAATCCCTGGAACCGCTGGATGTCCCTAACCCCGCGCTCGGAAACTCGGTCTCAGGCCGCCTGCTGGAGACGCGCTATTTTGGCAACCGCGAGGAACTCCTGTTCGAGGTGGCCCCAGGAGTGATCTGGAAGGCTCTGCGGCGTGGTGGCGCGGAGTTGCTCCCCTCCGGAAGCCCCATGCGCTGGGGCTTCCGAACGACGGACCTCATCCTGCTTTCCCCCGCATGAGCACCCGCCGCTTCAGTCCCGGCCTCTGGATATTATCCACCGGCTTATGGGCCTACCTCGCGGCTTTCCTCGTCTATCCCCTGGGCTGTGTCGCCTTAGGCGCCTTTCGGGGGCCGGGCGGCCTCTCCCTGCGTCTCATCGCCAGGGTGCTGGCCGACCCCCGCCAGTGGGAAATCCTGATGAACAGCGTGAACCTCGCCCTCGGCGTGACGCTGGCGGCCACGGCGCTGGCCCTGCCCGCCGCCGTGGCCATGCGCGCCGTGGAACTCCCGGGACGCTCGCTGCTGCGCGGACTGCTCCTGGCGCCGCTTGTCCTGCCGCCCTTCGTGGGCGCCGTGGGCCTGCGGCGGCTGTGCGCGCGTTTCGGCACCGTCAATCTGCTGCTCATGGATACCGGTATCACCGACCGGCCCCTGGACCTCCTGGGCAACGGCTGGCTGGGGCTGGTGCTAATGGAAGCCCTGCATCTCTACCCCATCCTCTACCTGCAACTGAGCGCCTCGCTTTCAAAGGTGGGCGCGGATCTGGAGGAAGCGGCGCGCGCGGCGGGCGCCGGGCCCTTCGCCGTCTGGCGGCGCGTGCTGATGCCCCTGGCCGCCCCCGGTTACTTCGCCGGAGCCAGCCTGGTCTTCATCGGCTCGCTCACGGACCTCGGCACGCCGCTGATCTTCGACCGGCGCGATCTGCTGCCCGTTCAGGTCTTCGCCATGCTCAACGACGTGCACGAAAACCCCGCGGGCTATGTGCTGGTGCTGCTCATGATCCTGGCCGCCCTCGCCTTCTTCGCCTTCGCGCGCTGGATGGAAAGCGGCGTGGCCGCGGACGAGGGCGTGCGCGGCGCGCAGGCGTCCGTGCGCGCGCGGCGCGCGCGACCCGCCCTCGCCGCCGCGTTGTGGATGATCGCCGCCAGCCCCGCCCTGCTCGCCATCTTGCCGCTGCTGGCGGTGGCGCTCACGGCATTCGCCGACCGCTGGGTGCTCGCCGCGCTACCGCAAACCATCACCACCCGTCATCTGCTGGAGGTCTTTTCACATCCCCTCACCGTCTCCAGCCTGCGCAACAGCCTGCTGCTCGCCTGCGCCAGCACCACCCTGGATCTGGGAGCAGGGCTGGGAGTGGCCTACATCGCCACGCGCACCCGGCTTCCGGGCCGCCATGCCCTCGAAGTCCTGGCCCTGCTACCGCTGGCCGTGCCCGGCGTCCTCGTGGCCTTCGGCTACCTGGTGGGATTCTCAGGCACCTTTCTCGACGCACGCCTCCACCCTTTCCCGCTGCTGGTCCTGGCCTACGGCACGCGGCGCCTGCCTATCCTTTCCCGCGTCGCCGCCGCCGGACTATCCCGAAGCGGCGGAGAACTCGAACAGGCGGCACGCAGCGCCGGCGCCGGTCCAGCGCGCGCCTTCCTGCGCGTGAGCCTGCCGCTGCTGCTGCCACACCTGCTGGCCGGCGCCATCCTGTGCTTTTCCTTGAGCGTCCTCGAAGTGAGCGATAGCCTGATGCTCGCCCAGGAGGAGCCCAGTTACCCCATCGCCAAAGCCCTCTACGCCCTGCTGGCGCGCCCCGACGGCACAGCGGCAGCCTGTGCGCTGGCGCTGCTCGCCACCCTGCTCGTCGCCGCCGGGCTGCTCGCGGCCCTCAAAATCGCCGGACGAAGCGCCAGCGGATTGTTCCGCGCTTCTTAATAGTTCAGGGGCCCAAAATGCGAAGAGTGAATTTGAATCTGGAACTCAGGAACTCAGGAAAATAAAAGTTCAAAGACAAGCGTGGATACATGTTTACAGAGCGGGCGATCCTCACTAATTTTTCCTGAGTTCCAGA
>JAHFOS010000118.1 GCA_023261545.1 bacterium | reverse complement strand
GGAACCACGCCAGCGGCAGCAGGAAAATAACCATGGCCGAGTTGATGAACATGAACCAGCTCACCATGTTCTCGACGAACAGGATGGCCACGCCCGCGGAGGCGGCGAACAGCAGCAGCGAGGTGATGCGGCTCGCCCAAAGCTCTTCTTTTTGCGAGCGCGCCCCGCCCTTGTTCGGCAACAGGTCATTGATGACGAAGCTGCTGCCCCAATTGATGATGGAGCTCAGGGTGGACATATAGGCCGCCGCTTCCGCCGCGACCAGCAGGCCCACGAAGCCGGCGGGAAGGTTGCAATGCTTGATGAGCTCGCCCCAGGCGTAGGCGGGATCGTCCAGGGTTTGCAGGCCCGCGGGCGCGGCACCGGACAGGTCTTTCGTCCAGAACAGCGTCATGGCCACGAGGCCGAGCCCCGTGAGCGGCAGGATGCGCAGCGACAGCGAGAGGAAGGTGTTGAAGAGCTGCCCGCCGATGGCCTGCCTTTCGCTGCGCGCCGACATGAAGCGCTGGGCCGTCATGCCTTCTCCCGCCGTGGGCGAGCCCGCGAAGAAGAAGCCCTGGGCTATCAGGACGACGATGGTCAGCAGCTCAATGGACGTCGTGGGAGGGACTTGCGTCAAGCCCTCCATGCGCACCTGCCCCACGCGCTCCAGGACGTGGTCCCAGCCGCCGTGCTGTCCCACCGCCAGGAAGAAGAACAGGATGTTGCCCACCATCAGGATGACGAACTGCAGCACGTCCACGTAAACCACGCCCACCAGCCCGCCGAACATGGTGTACAGCACCGTCACGCCGCCGAACAGCATCAGGATCTGCACCTCGCTCATGGAGACCAGCGGCGCCAGCGTCTTGGCGAAGAAACCCGTGATATAGCCGGTGAGCAGCACCGCGAAGCCGCAGCAGCAGACCACCGCGTAGGCCTTGCGCGCCCACTGGGCGGGCCGGCCGCCGTAGCGCAAGGTGATGAGCTCCGCCGTCGTCACCACCTGCATCCTGCGCCACATGGGCGCCCAGACCAGCGCCACCAGCGGCATCCAGATGATCCAGCTCGACCACCACAGCCAGCTCCCGCACAGCCCGAAGGAGAGCGTGATCATCAGGAAGGCGCCGTTGCCCGACTGATAGGTGGCGGCGTTGGAAAAGCCGATGGCCCACCAGGGCAGATCGCGCCCGCCGGTGAAATACCCCTCCGCCCCCTTGCTGGAGGCGCCACGCGCGCACAGGAGCCCCACGCCCAACGAGGCGGCGCACAGGACTCCGACGACCAACCAATCCAGAGTGTTCATCAGCTTGACTCCCTATGAATAAGGTGGGGGGTGATAATGTTCTCAGCGGGATGCGGAAACGCGCCGGTTCCAAGCTGGACGAGCAGCATATCCACGGCCTCATGCGCCAGGCGCTCGATGTGCAGATCAATGGAGGTGAGGGCGGGCGCCACCAGGGTGCAGAAAGGCTGGTCGTCGCAGCCCACCAGGGCCACGTCCTCCGGCACGCGCACGCCGAGGTGGCGCAGGGCCACGTTGATGCGCGCCGCGAAGAAGTCGCTGTTGGCGATGATGGCGTCGGCGCCGCGCTCCACGGCCAGGCTTTGGGCCAGATCATGGCTGAGTTCGACGCTGAATTCGTCCTTCCAGCTCAGGGAGGGCTGCTCGTCCATCACCCACACCAGCTTGGCGTCCTCATTCAGCCCCGACTCCTTCAGCACGTCGCTGTAAGCCTGACGCCACGCGCGCGAGTAGTCGAAGATGAGGTCCTTGAGCACCAGAGCGATGCGGCGGCGGCCGCGCGCGACGAGGTGGCTCACGCCGAGGCGGCAGGCCTCGTAGTAGTCCGGCTGGATGAAGCAGGTCGCGTGGTGCGCGGAGAACTCCGCCGCCGGCCGCTCGTAATAGACCACGTGGCGGAAGCGCTGGAGCCGTTTCAGCACCTCTTTGCAGTAGTCGGGGTGGTTGTGGAAAATGCTGATGACCCCGTCCACGCCGCGGTTCTCGAAATCATCCAAATATTCCCGGGCCTGGGCCAGGGAGCCCACCGCGTGGCCCACGATGAAACGGAGGCCCTTGGTCGCGGCGTGGGATTCCATCAGCGCGATGAGGCGCGCGTCGGCCTGGGCCCCGGTGTTGATGAGCACGCCGATGGCGTTGGAGCGCTGGCCGGCCAACTGGCGCGCGGCCATGCTGGGCTGGTAGTGCATCGCCTGGGCCGTCTTGCGCACTTTCGTCTCCGTGGCCGTTGAAATGCGCCCCGCCTGGGCGCGCCCGTTCATCACCAGGGAAACCACCGCCGGAGAGACCCCGGCGCGCAAGGCGACCTGGGAGATGGTGGGTCGCCGGTTTCCGCGTTTTTGCCGTTCCAGCCGTTTGTCCACGAATAATCCTTTGCTAAAACGTTTTAGTATGGTATTGACTTTTTCGGAAATGTCAATAGCCTAGGGTCAGGTTAGCGGAGAAAAGACGATGACACTCATTCCCGCGGAGTCCGTGACGGCGAACGAAAACCCGGAGCGCGAGCCGCCACGGCGCCGACGAGCCCTGTTCGGCCTGCTGCGGGGCCACACCAACGAGTTCATGGTTTCCCTGGCTCTGCACGCCGCCATCCTCTTCCTCATCAGCCTGATACCTGTCAAGAAAGAAGCGGAAAAACTAAAAACCACCCTGATCATCGAACAGACGGCGATCCATGAGCAGCAGGAGATCAAGCAAATCACAGATGTGAAGGTGTCGGAAAAACCCGTCGAAGTGGTGGACGATAACGCCGAGGTGGTCGAAAGCGAGGTCAAAATGGACACCCCGGTGGAAACTCCCTCCATCAGTGAAGTGGTGGAAGCCATGCAAGAGAACGCCGTGCTGGCTGGGACTTCCGCCGAGGCCAATGCGCCGCCGGCATTTCTGGGCGTTGGCGCCGGCAATCCCAACGCCGGGGGAGGGCTTCCCTATGGTTATCGCTCCCGTTCTAAAAATGGCCAGAAGAAGGCCTTGAGCAGGCATGGCGGCGCCGGCACGGAAAGCGCGGTGGACCTCTCCCTGCGCTGGTTGGCGGAGCATCAGGAAGAAGACGGTTCCTGGGATCCCACCAAATACGAGGGGGAATGGAAACTGGAAAAAGTTTCCTCCACGGGATTGGCCTTATTGGCCTTCCTGGGCGCCGGACAGAGCGAAAACGTCGGGAATTTCAAAAAGACGGTGCGCCGCGGCATCAACTGGCTCAACCAGACGATTGACGAGAAAAAGGACAAGCCCTATTTCGGGCAGAATTACGGCTCGGCCATCGCCCTCATGGCGCTGTCGGAGGCCACGATTTTCGGGTCGAAGCCCATCTCCAAGGCCAATGCCAACCGCATCACCCAGTATTTCCTCGACATCTACCAGGGCACCGGCTGGCGCTACGCCGAGGGCTATGACGCCGATCAGTCCTGCTCGGGCTGGGTCGCGCTTTCTCTCAAGAGCGCCAAGGCCGCGGACCTCGAGGCCATGCACAGCGACAGAGCCCAGAAAGTCCTCGAAAGCTACAAGGCTTGGGTGGCCTCGGTGACTCCGGAAAGCGAGGGCGTCGGGATCTACCACCTGACGGAAAAGGGGGGGCGCGGGTACACGGCCCAGATGACGTGGGTGGGCATGTTCCAGCGCCAGTTCCTGGGGTTTCCCAAGAACGATCCCTTCCTCGCCAAGGCCAGCGAAAACAGCCTGCAGTGGCTGAACTCCGGGGGCTGGATCGGCGGGGAGAAGCTCGGGGACCCGTATGGCATCTACTACGGCACGCTGGCGATTTTCCAGCAACAGGGAGCCCTCTGGAAGGCCTGGAACGTCAAGATGAAGGATTCGCTCCTCGCCACCCAGCGCAAGGGCGACCCCAAGCTCTTCGGGGGCTCATGGGATCCGTGTCCCAGCGGCGCCGTCTCCATCCAGGGCGGCAGGGTCATGATGACCGCCATGATGGCCCTGTGTCTGGAAATCTATTACCGCTACGAGGCGATGAACTGAACCTTTAAAGTGTACTGCAAACCGTGCCTGAGAACGCATGGCCATCACCCGCCACCAACCCCTGTGTGTCCGCATCAGCACCTATGCCGTAGGCCTCGATGTTTCGGGGACTCAAAAATTCGTGTGGCCGATATATAATAGACCGGGAGGCTCACCATGTTGACGGAGCGCATCAGCATCACCCCAGAAGTGCGGAGCGGCAAGCCCTGTATCAAGGGAACGCGGATCACCGTGTACGACATCTTGGAGTACATGGCTGGAGGCATGACCCACGACGAAATCCTGAAAGACTTTCCAAGCCTCAAGGAGGATGACCTCCGGTCGGTTTTGCGGTTCGCGGCGGATCGGGAGAGGCGCCTCGCGGTATCGTCGGTCTGAGTGGATTGAGACTGCTGTTTGATGAGAACCTGAGCCCCAGTCTGCGCTGGTCAGCCACGCGGTTTTGCTAGTATCGCGACACGCAAATAACGAAACCAGGTCCGTTCGTGCTGAGCTTGTCGAAGCATGAGCGGACCGACCCCACCGCCGTCCACCCTTCGACAGGCTCAGGGCGAACGGCTTTTCGACCGGCTAAACTATAACGTTTCATTACTTGCGTGTCACGACACTAGTCGGCTGGAATCCTTAGTGCGTCCGGCTTTCCGATCATTGATTTTCTCCCAGGGTATGCCTTTACCTGCCTTCAAGTCGGCCCGCGCATGGGCTATCCGCAGAAGAAAACGAGGATTATTCTCGATCTTATAGTCAGACCAAGCGTCATCGGTTTCAAAGCCGATGAGAACCCCCACAGGCTTGTCATGGCGGGTGATGATGATTTGTTCGTGCCCTGCTTCATGGATGTAGCGCGACAGATTGTCTTTGACCGCAGCCAATGCGACCTGTTTCATGATTTCACTCCTTGAATTCTCAGCCACTCGTCAGCACTCGTCTTTGCAACGATGCCCAGCAATTAATCGGTTAGCTTAGTTCGGCCCCGGAGGAAAGCAGAGTTTTCACCTTCTTTGGAACACGAATCTTAATAAAATATTTTTTTGGGTATAAATAATCCTCGCCGTCTTCATCAATGATTCGGATATAGTTTTTCACCGAGTCATCGTGTACTTGGCGATATATTTTAAATATTTCCAAAGACGCCTTGTAATCGCCATTGTTGATACAGATAACATGGTTGGATACTTCGGATTGGATCTTAAGGGCACATCCATCAACTCCAGCATCCAGGGATGCGGCGCGGAAAACAAAGGGGTTTTTCGCCTCTTTAGTATCAACAGCAACGTAAATAGATGTGCCCTTAAGGCTCATTGTAGCCTCCTCTTTATCTTGGATTCAAAAGGGGGCGTCGTGGCAAAAATCACACGGAGGCTTTATCTTTTCTGGCTGTCTGTGAATTCATATGAAAAGGAAGTCGTTTTCAAAACAAAACTAATCGGAGATCTTTCGCCTTCGGAAGAAATAAGATATTTTTCAATGGAAGTTTGCGAGAGCTCATTGCTGCTGGAAAAGCTGTATTTTGAAAAGGCAACGTCATTGAATGCGTTTGAGCTGTTGCTCAATTTAAATTCGTTTATTTCCTTGCTCATATCGGGGAACGATACTGTGGAAATTTTTCTATTTGTTCCGTTATATTGTTTTTGTGAAATTGAAAATGCGTAGTCGGTGCTATAACCGATCGCGCCATCATTTCTTAGTTTGCCGAGGTGGGTATAGGCGTTCCCAATAAAATAATAGTCAATGCTATTGTCCGAAAAGACGACGTTTCCATTGTTCGTATTTTTAACCACGACATTTCTAGAGACAGGATAGGAAAATTCGTTGTCAAAGAGCGCGCGATCCCCTGACTTGTATGTCAAATTCGCGGTCAAAATATTCGAAGAGTCGGATAGAATATAGTTTGTTGAGTATCCACTCAAAAAATAACCGTCCGGATAGATTTTGAATTGCTTGTACTCAGATGAGTCAAAAAACGAATCAGAAGTGCTGTGGTCGCTACCAGAACAGCCAATCGATGCGAAAAACACCAAAAAGATTAGGCTTATTGAGGCGCAATTGCGCAAAGCGTGACTATTTTTCATTTATTTTCCGCCCCCTTCTCCCCCTCCCGCTTCGCTGGAGGGACCACCGGCCCAAAAATGCTCACCCGGCTTGACAGTGGGAAATCCACATGGTCCATCACGTACACGCATTCCCCGAAGGCCGCCGCGAAGTTTTCGGGTTCGTCGGCGACGGCGCCCTCGTATTGGCCCGCCTCGCCGTTCAGGTTGTAGTCGGACCATTTGGAATTGCGGAAGTCGCGCGTGGTGGAGTAGGCTATCCATAGGGTCGTCTGCCAGGGGGCGATGTCGCTGCTGAGGTCAGCGCGAAACTGGCCCTGTTCGCGGCGGAAGCTGGCCTCGATTTTGGGGAAGGGGATGCGGCCGTCCATGTGCTTGAAGAAGCTCAGCACGGTGTTCACCACCTCGTCGCGGCCCTCCTTGACGTTGTGGGCGGCGTTGGGCACGTAGAGCACGTACTTTTCCCCGGGGAGGTCGTTCCAATAGATGTTGAGGGCGTCGAGCGTCCAGTAAGGATCGTTGGAGCCGTTGACGATGAGCTTGGGCATCTTGAGGGCGTCGCGATAGACGTAGGGGTCAATGATGTCGGCCAGTGCCCGGGCTTCGGGGTCGCCGTCAATGAGCTTCTGGGGCATGTTCTTGTCGGTGTAGGCGGCGATGCTCTTGCTGTAGGTGCCCCAGCTTTCGAGCTGGTGCTTCATCTGGGCGGGCAGGTTCAGGTTGTCATAGACCATGGGGACGATGGCCTTGACGCGCGGGTCCACGATGCCGGTGAGCCAGGTGGTCCAGCCGCGTTTTGAGGGGCCGGTGACCAGGAAGCCCGAGACGGCGGTTTTGTGCTCGTCTTTGACCATGGTCTCCAGGGCGTCCATGGCGCGCATGGCGCTCTTCACCATGGGCAGCAGAATGGGCCAGGTCTTGTCGCCGGTCTTCTGATAGCGGTCGAAGGTTTCCGCCAGCAACTTGTCCTCCTTGAGCCCCCCGAAGAGCGGTTGGAAGGGCACGTCGTAGAGGATGGCGACGGGAGCGGCGAGGTCGGAGGCGAGCTGGTCGCCGTACTTGTAGTCTTTCTCACCGGGCCGGCTGCTGCCGCCGATGATGAGGATGGCGCCGGTGGGGTCCTTGGCGAGCTTCTCGGGCATCACGAAGCGCAGCACGTGCGTCCAGGTGATGTCGTGCCACACCTGCGAGACGAGCTCGACCTCGTAGCCGGTGACGCCCCTCTTGAGTTGCAGCTTCTCCTTGATGGTGAAGTGGTAGGCGGGGTCGGGCCTGGCAACGTAGTCCGAAAGCGGGGAGGCGTCGGCCAGGCGGCAAAATGCCGTCAGCATCCACAAAATCAGGATTCGCCTCGTCATGTTCTTTCCCAGGTGACCGCCCTATTATAAGGCTCCTGTGCAAAAAAACACGTAATGCGAGCATGAGCCAGCATCGCACTTCAGCGCTCAGAATTTTCGAGACGCCTGCCGGCACCTTTGAGCGCCGCATTGTGGAGCTAGGGGCCAAGGACCTGCCCGACCACGACGTGCTGGTGCGCGTGAATTGGTCCGCCCTCAATTACAAGGACGCGCTTTCGGCCAGCGGCAACAAGGGTGTGACCCGGAAATACCCGTTCACGCCGGGCATTGACGCGGCGGGAGTGGTGGAAGAAAGCCGCGACTCGCGCTGGCAACCGGGCGCGGAGGTGATTGTCACCGGCTACGACCTCGGCATGAACACCCCGGGCGGCTTCGGCGGCTTCATCCGCGTGCCGGGCGACTGGGTGGTGGCGAAGCCGACGGGGCTCAACCTGCGCGAGACCATGATCCTGGGTACGGCCGGTTTCACCGCGGCCCAGAGCGCCATGCAGCTCCGCGCCCACGGAGTGCTTCCGGCCTCCGGTCCCGTCGTGGTCACCGGTGCCGCGGGCGGGGTGGGCTCGCTGGCGGTGGCCATCCTCTCCGGGCTCGGCTACAAGGTGAGCGCCGTGACGGGCCGGCTCCACGAGGCGGATTTTCTGCGGCGCATGGGCGCGAGCGAGGTGCTTCCTCGCCAGCAGATTTTGGAGCAGCCCAACCGGCCCATGCTTCCGGCGCGCTGGGCCGGGGCCGTCGAGACGGCTGGCGGTCCAATGCTGGAGACCGTGCTGCGCTCCACGCTGCAGCGCGCCACCGTGGCTTGCTGCGGCCTCGTGAGTTCCGCCGAGTTCAAGATGAACGTTTTTCCCTTCCTGTTGCGCGGCGTGCGGCTCATCGGCATTGACTCCGCCGAGTGCCCCAGGCCTGAAAGACTCGAAATGTGGCGGCTGCTGGCGGGTGAATTCAAGCCGCGGCGCCTGGATGAAATCGCCCAGGAGGTGGATTTGTCGGGCCTGTCTGGGAAAATTGATGAAATTTTGCAGGGCCGCGTGCGCGGCCGGGTTATCCTGCGCCATGGCTGAGCCGGCTGCTTCCTGGAAGGAGATCCAGATCCGTCGCGGTGCCGCGGCCATCTTCCCGGAGGTGCTGGATCAGGCGCGCGCCCTGCGCGCCAACGCTGATCTGCCGGACGATGTTCTCGCTCGCGTTGTGCCCGCGATTTCAGGCTGGGCACCGTCCGGACACCTCGAACACCTGGCGGTGGCCGGCCGCAGTACCCTGCCACTGATGGAAATGGCCCTGAGCGCCCCGGCGCCAGTTGGAGTCCTTAATGCATCAGGTCACAAGCTCTTTGCTCTGGGCGCTTTTCCCCGCGGCCAGGCCCAGGCGCCGGAATTCTCGCGCCCGCGTGGGGTGCCGTTTGGAAAACTGCGATCCTCGCTGGATCGCTACCTGGAGGGCTTGGCCAACCTGAGCAGCCGCCTAGCTGAAATTGAAAAAGCCCCCGGTACCGCCGTGCATCCCTTATTAGGGAGCCTTACCGCGCTGGAATGGCTGCTGTTTCTGAAGCTGCATCAGGAACACCACCTGCGCATTATCGCCGAGATCCTGGCAGGCTAAAAATTTTTGAATTTGTGGCTCATCCGACTAATGCGTACCTCTGGCAAAGTTCTCTCCCCAGTTTTTTCCTAATGCTCCGTATTCTCAATTCGGATTTATCCACAGAGTACACCGATGGGCACTGATAAATGAGCCCAGCCCTGATTGATTATTTTCTGTGTTAATCTGTGTCCTCTGTGGAAAAATCCCCCCGGTATTGCGATGGGGTTCCCGCCTTGCCAGATCGTGGTCCCGTGTGAAAACTCTTGAAAAGTACGCATTATTCGGATGAGCCGAATTTGTTATCTGGAACTCAGGAACTCAGGAAAGAAAAAATTGAAAGAGAATTTGAGCGCCGGCTTCACAAGAACACGGTAGCCTCCCCTGTATTTTCCTGAGTTCCTGAGTTCCAGATTCAGAAAATTTCTTTGCATTTTTTGCATGCTGGACCGGCTGAACTTACCTGCCTGGAAGTTATTTTCGTCGAAATTAAAATCCGGCCCGCCTGTTCGGATTGGCGGCGAAGCCACGCGCTTACGGCTTCGCCCCGCCCTCGACCCAGGCGCGGATAATTTGGATGTTCTTGCTGGAGAGCGGCCGGCCTTTGGGGGGCATGATGTCTTCATCGCCGGGCTCCAGCGATATGAGTTTCAACATCATGCTGTTGCCGGTGTTGGCCAGATCCACGATCAGGCCGTTGCCGCTGCCTTTCATCAAGGCTTCGTAAGTGTCGAGCCGCAACTGGGCCTTCTGCTTCTTATCACCGTGGCATTTGAAGCAGCTTTTCTCCAGGATGGGCCGCACGTTGTTCTCGTAGGTGGGGGCGGGCTCTCCAGCCGCTAGGCCCAAGAACCGGCTCGCGGCGATGCCGGCCAGCAGCCAACCCGTCAGCTTCGGTGTTTTCATCGCGCGCTCAAGTCTATGCGACGCTCCGGCGCTTCAAATCGTAACAGATAGCCGGCGGCGAGCGTCTTAAAAGGCGAGAGGGAAGATTAGAATGCCCGGACCTTGAATTCGTACCGCGTCCTGTTCAGCGTCTCACTGGCCGCCCTGGCACTGGCGGGCCATGTTCAAGCCGGCGTTCCTGCTTCCTCCCGGCGTTTGGATGCGCTGGCCGCCGCTGGCTGCGAGCGGCAGGGCCAGAAGCAGGGCGAGCCGTGCTCCGACGAGGCTTTCCTGCGCCGGGTCTGCCTCGATCTCTCCGGCGCCATTCCCAACGTCACGACGGCGCGCGGCTTTCTCGACTCCCAGGACCCGGACAAGCGCGCAAAGCTCGTGGATGATCTCCTGGCGTCGCCGGGATACGTGCATCGCTTTTTCCATTTTTTCGCCGACCTGTTGCGCCTGCACACCGAGATGCGCGGGGTGTACCAGGACGAATACGCCCAATGGGTCCGGTCCGCGCTGCGCGAGAACAAGCCCTACGACCGCATGGTGAAAGAGCTGCTCACCGCGCGCGGCCCTGCCGGCGACAACGGCGCGGCGGGCTTCTACCTGCGCGACGGCGATGAGCAGCGCCTGGACACCATGGCCACCACCGTCCAGGTCTTCCTGGGCACGCGCATCGGCTGCGCTCAATGCCACAACCATCCCTTCGACCATTGGAAGCAGCGCGACTTCTACGGCATGGCCGCCTATATGGCGGGCGTGCAGACGCAGCTCAAGCCTGGCCGTGAGGCGCTCCAAGAGGTGAAAGACTGGCTCAAGGAGTTCAAGCTCAATGAGGATGAGGAGCAGAAAGTGCGCCAATTCCTGCGTTTTTCAGCGTTTCTCGTCAGCGAGAACCCGCGCAAGCAGTTGCGCCTGCCCAAGGACTACGCCTACAAGGACGCCGAGCCGAATTCCATCGTGAAGCCCGCCGTGATCTTCGGCCCGCAGCCGGAGCCCAAAAAAGGCCAGAATCGCCTCGAAGTTTTTGCCGAGTGGCTCACCGCGCCCGAGAATCCGCTTTTCGCCAGGACCATCGCCAACCGTCTGTGGCGCGAACTGCTGGGTTACGGTCTGGTGGAGCCCGTGGACGACTTCAACGACAGCAACGAGCCCTACAACCCCGAGCTGCTCGACTTCCTGGCCGCTGAGATGGTGAACCAGCGCTTCGACCTCAAGGCGTTCCTGCGCATGGTCTGCAACAGCCGCACCTACCAGCTCGCCTGCGCGCAGCAGGAAGTGGAGTGGCGCGACTACTTCTCCCAGGCCGCGGTCTTGCGGCGCATGAGTGCCGAGCAGCTCTGGGATTCCTTCGTCGTCCTCATCAAGGAGGATCCCGAGCAGGATCCACCAACGCCTCTGGGGGCCAGGAAACCCTACACCAGGCTGATCCCCGAGTTCCAGCGCGTGCTGGTGAAGGGCGACAAGGAGCAGACCCACCAGGCTTTGCGCGCGCTCGTGGAAGGGCCGTTGCGCCAGACGAAGCAGGGGGAGGGGGCGATGATGCAAAAAAAAGACCGCAAAGGCGGTGCCCTGCTCGCCCGGGCCAGCGACCTGCCCTCGCCGGCGCCCTTCGGGCATTTCCTGGGCGATTTCGGGCAGTCCGAGCGCGTGGCGCCGGGAGGCGGAGATGATGCAGCGACCATTCCCCAGGCCTTGGAGCTATTGAACGGAAAGGCCACCGAGTTTCTGCTCGCTCCGCGCTCCGCGTTTTCCAAGCGCTTGGCGGCGTGCAGCCTCGAAGAAAAAGTGGAGACGCTGTATCTGGCCATCCTTTCCCGCCGCCCCGCGGAGCGGGAGCGGGAAATCGCGACGCGCGAATTGCAGGATAATCGCCGCGGCGGGCTTAAAGTCCTCGTCCACGCCATGCTCAACACCCGCGAATTTCAATTCATCCCATGAGCGCGCAGATCCTCGACGACGAGCGCAGCCGCCGCGCTTTCCTGGCGCTGGCCGCCCGCGCTTGCCTGGGCGTGAGTTTCGCCGCCGCGTTGCCTTGGCCGCTGGGGGCCGGAGGGCAGGTTGACGGTCTGAAGGCCGGCCTAGGTGCGGGTTCGGCCACAGGCGGCGGCAAGGCGAAGTCGCTCATCTACCTCTTCATGCGCGGAGGCATGAGCCACATTGATACCCTGGATCCCAAACCCGGCCGCAAAGTGCAGGGTGAGTTCGCGGCCATCCCCACCGCCACGGGCGTCCAGTTGTCCGAGCACCTGCCGGCACTGGCGCGTCTGGCGGAGCACTTCGCGCTGGTGCGTTCGCTCACGTCCAAGGAGGGCAGCCACGACCGCGGCGTGTACTATGTGCATACCGGCTACCGGCCCATCGGCACCATCGCGCATCCCGACGTGGGCGCCTGGCTGGCGCGCGCCAAGGGGACGCAAAACGAAACGCTGCCGGCGCAGGTGCTCATCGGCCGCCTCAACATCGGAGCCGGCTTCCTCGGGTCCGGCTATCAACCCCTGCGCGTGGACAAGCCCGATCAGGGGCTCAAGAACCTGGAGAAACCGCGGCTTTTCACCGAGGACGAGTACCGCCGCTCCATGAAGCTCGCGGACGAACTGGACGGTACTTTCCGGGCCCAGCACCCTCACGCGGCGGTTGAGGCTCTGAGCGAAGCCTACCTCAAGGCCGTGCGCCTCATGGATTCCAAAGACGCCGAGGTCTTCGACATCTCCAAGGAGAGCGCCAAGGCGCGGGAGGACTATGGCCAGCATCCCTTCGGCCAGGGTCTGTTGATGGCGCGCCGCCTGGTGGAACGCGGCGTGCGCTTCGTCGAGGTTGAGCTCAACGGCTGGGACACGCACGAGGACAACTTCGAGCGCGTGGAAAACCTTTCCCAGCCGTTGGACAAGGGGCTGGCCGCTCTGCTCCTAGACCTCCATCGGCGCGGGAGGCTCGACACCACCATGGTCGTGCTGGCCAGCGAGTTCGGCCGCAGCCCGGAGATCAATCCCCGGGATGGGCGCGACCACCATCCCAAGGCGTTCAGCGCCTTGCTCGCCGGCGGCGGCATCAAAGGCGGCGCGGTTTACGGCCGCACGGACCAGGACGGACGCGAAGTCGAGGAAAACCCCGTGAGCGTGCAGGACCTGAACGCGACGGTGGCCCATGCCTTCGGCGTGGACCCGGAGTTCGAGCTCAAGTCTCCGGAAGGCCGCCCCTTCAAGTTCGGCGGCGGCGGCAAGCCGGTGTTGCAGCTCTTTTAGCGGTGCTCACGCGGGGGCTTTCCAAAAACACACAATGCAAAAAATATGGTTATTAATCTGGAACTCAGGAACTCAGGAAAAGACCGTGAGGATCGCCCGCTCTGTGAAAACACATTCGCGCTTGTCTTTGAAATTTAACTTTCCTGAGTTCCTGAGTTCCAGATTCAATTTAAGCGTTCGCATTTTAGACCGAACGTACGGTTGCCTTTTTTAGCTCGGCCCGGCGCCGGTCGTTTTCCCCGTGCAGTTGCGACTTTGGCTGGAGTATCTGGGGCGTTTTCATCCCCTGCTGGTCCATTTCCCCATCGCGCTGCTGTTTTTCGCGGCGCTGACCGAGGTGACGAACCGCTTCCGGGGTCGTCCTTTCTCAAGGGGCGGCCCTGAAGGCTGGCTTCTGGCCGGTGGAACCCTGAGCGCCGTGCTGGCCGCGGCCCTGGGGTGGATGGCCGCGGCGGGCCGGAACGATTTCGACGCGACGGATCTCTTGCGTCACCGCTGGCTTGGAACGGCGCTGGCTGTGCAGACTTTGGTGGGAGGCATCGTCTATGGTATCGGGTTGC
>JAHFOS010000253.1 GCA_023261545.1 bacterium | reverse complement strand
AGCAAGGGCACGGCCAGCAGTGAGATGAGAAACGTGGTGCCATCCTGATCGTCCTGGGCCTTCTGGATGTACGTGGTGCTGCGCACGCTGGGCAGGATGCCCCAGACGATCATCCTGCTTTTCTGGAACCACATGAAGGAGGGCGAGTATTCGCCGGCCCATAGCAGGGCGCGGCGATCCAGGTTCGTTTCCAGCAGGGCGAAGCGGTGCTGGATCAGCAGCAGGTTCTCGCCCTGTTTGCGCTTCAAGCCTATATTGTGCTCCAGCGTATGGGTGTCGGAGTTCAGCGAATTCAAGTCGCGGTAAAGGGTGGCCGCCAAGCGGTAGGCGCTTTCGTTCTCGTGGTTTCCCAAGCGCAAGGCCCATTTCTTGCGCAGGGCAAGCCCGGCTTCCAGGGATTGGTCCTGCTGTTGCAGGGGATTGGAAGGGTTGACCTCCTGAAGGACGACGTTGGAGTCGTGGGCGATGCCCAGTCGGAACGTGTTCAGACGCTCGCGTTTAGCCTCCGGGTTCGCGGCGCCCGCATCCTTTGTTTTGGCGGACCCGGGCCAGCCCTTCCAGCGCAGCCAGCGCCAGCGAGATGGCTGAGGTTTTTGGTCATATTCTTGCACGCTGGCCTCGTTCGCGGAGTTTGGCGGCGAGGTGGAAGGTAACTCTGGTGAAGCCACGGGGGGATTGGGCATATCCGCGGGCTTGACTTCCGGCGATCCTTGAAGCACGGGCTCGTGATCCTGATCCACCGGTGCCACAGGCTCCATCACGGGGGGGGGCGCTGGCTCAGGGGGTGAGGATTCTTTTGTCACCTCTGGGAGCGGCGGCGGGGAGGGGGAGGGATGAGACGGAGCCACTGGAGCGGGCGGCCGCGTATTTTTTTTCTTTGTCGGCTGCGGCGAGGATCCCGACGACCATTCCGTCATGACAAGCTCCCGGAACTCCAGGATTTGTTGGGCCAGTTCCTTGGATTGGAGCTTATCGAGGAGGAGGGTGGCCTGCTCCATGTCGTTGAGGGCCCGCGACAGGTCGCCATCCGCGCGCCGTAGCGTGGCCCTTTGGAGGTAAAGCGCCGCTCTGCGATCCGCATCCCCTTCCGCCACCACATCCAGCAGGGCTGAGACGCGATCTATTTCAGGGATTTGATGGAGATCGCCGGCCCACGATGAGGGCCGTGGCATCAGGACTAGCCCTGCAAGCAGTCCCACGGCTGCCGTATGGAAAATCCTCCAGGACACCGACGAAACGCTTGGCGATCAGTCCTTGTTGGAGGGCGGAGCAGGCGGTTTGATCTTCAGGGTCCGCAGATCCTCCGTGGCCTTTTCGGCCACCCGATCCCGCGCCATTTCCGCAGAGGCATCCACCTGATCGGCCCGCAGGGATTCCATGACCTCGCTCTGCACGCTGTTCATATCCGGTTCCGGCTCCAAGGCAGCCCCCCCACCGTTTTCTTTAGATTCCTCGGCCTTGCCGCCTTCTTCCGCGGGGGCCTCTGCTTTATTCGATTTTGGAGTTTTATCGCTCTTGGAATCCTCGGCGGGTGCGAAAGAAGGCAGGACGGCGTCCAGTTGGCGCACGGCCTCTGGCGGTACGGCCTGGGGGGGCAAGGGCGCCTCATCGGCCTTCACCTGGCTGACCTCCAACTTGTGCAGCACCACGGGTTCGCCTTTGGGCGTCCAGTCTTTTTCCTTTCCCTGCTCCTGTCCTTTCCCGTCCGAATCATCCATGTGGAAGACCTCCACCTCCCCGGACAGCACGACGACCTCTGAGACCACCGGGCTTTCCAGTGTCCCCGGCACGAAATTCATGAAGAACTCCGTGCCGCGCACGGCAGCCACCGCGTTGGGCGAGCGCACCATGAAGGATGATTTGCGATCAGGCTCGTCCTCCTTGACCTTGGCCCGCAGGGAACCACGCAGCAGGTCCAGCTTGGTTTCCGTTTTCAGTTTCTGGCGCTGGAAATCCGTGATGACCAACCGGCTGTTCTGTCCCAGCCGGACTTCAGAACCGCCCATGAAGCGAATGACGGCGGAGGATTGCTCCCCGACCTGAATGACGTTGCCCGTGTCCAGTTCCATCCCCTCTCGCAGCGGCTCGGGCGCTGCGCCCGCGCCGGATTCCAGGGTGCCCTGGCCCACGAGTTGAACCAATTGCGCCGTTGCGGCGGACGCCGGTAGGGCCGTGAACAACAACAGCAAGACAGCCGCGCTCCAGCGGCGAACCGTAAAGGCGCCGGTCCTCATGGAAGCGATAACAACCAGCACCCGCCGCCTCCGCTCGCGGGTCGCGAATTCCCCAGCGCTGTGGGCGGCTCAGGCGGTTGCGGTTCATCGGCGCTAAGTTTCAACTGGCTGCGGGGCGTGCCGTCCACCTTGCTCAACGCCTTGGAGCTTGAGGAGGTCGTGCTGGAGGCGAAGACGATGGTGGCGCCCTCTGCCCGGGCTACGTACAGCCAAGCCGCCTGCATCACGGCCAGGTAATTCAGGGCGTGGTACTCCGTCAAGCCGCTCTCGATATACCAGAGGTAATGTCCCACCTCCTTTTGAGCGCCATCCTTGACGCGAGTGCTTCCGGCGTTGGTGGTGACGTAGATATCGTCCGTGCTGAGCGCCAAGGCATAGGGATTGCCCACGAGGTTCCAACCGGACTTGAGGGAGACCTCCACCACTTCTCCGGGTACGGGACCCGGCGCGGAGAGCGACACGGACTTGCCTTGGACGACGCCCATCCAGTAGCCCTGCCCTGGACCCACGGGATCGGTTCCGCTTCCCAGGATACTGTAATCCGTTGCGCCACCCCCCGGCCAAGCGTAGATGAGGAAGTTAGTCTCTTTCATATCTCCCAGGCTCGGCCGCAAGATGTCCAGGAGCCCTGGAGCATCGCCGGCAGGATTGTGGAAGGGGAAGGAGACCAGCCGGAAATCCAGCGGACTATTGACGGCCTGCAAGCTCACCTGCCCCGTCGCCTTCACGGCCGGCAGGACGCTTCCCTGAACCGTGAGTTTCTGGCCACCGGCATCCGTGATGGTGATGGAAAACGAACCTTCCGCGAGGCCGCGAAACACCGGCCCCGAGGACAGGCCCACCAGTTTGATCACCGTCTCCGGGGTGACCGCCGCCGTGAAGGGACGGGTGCCGCCCTTGGTCCACAGGCGCACGGTGCTGCCGACAGTGATTTTGAAGTCGCGCGCCAGCCGCAGAGGACCGGTCTCGCTGTTGTTCAGGGCGAAGTTGCCGGAGGTGGTATAGACCGTGCTGCCGCTGCTGAAGCGGATGGCGTAGGCGGAGCCGTCCGCGTCCTTCGTGGTATCCCAGTTATAGGAGAGTGCGTGGACGCTCAGATTGCGGGTGAGCACACCGGGAGACGACCAATTGCTGCTGGTGTACTGGATGTCAACTTGCGAGGTATTGCTCCAACCGCCGGAGGTGGTCCAGACGATGGGCAACGTGCCCCAATAGGTGTTGCCGGAGGCAGGGGTGGTGATGAAAAGGGGGGAAGCATAGGTGTAAGTATAAGTGGCCACGCTGGTGGCGTTGCCGACGGCGTCCACGGCCATGATTTTCAGGACGGTCGTCGAGGCTGGAATAGTAAGGGTGCTACCGCTGGCGATGCTGGCGCTGGAGGTGGTGGGATTGGTGCCATCCAGCGTGTAGTAAATCGTGGATCGACCATCACCCGTGACGGTGACGGCGAAGGCAAAGTTGAAAGAGGAGCTGGCTACCGACAAGGTGGGGGATGTGGGAGGCGTAGAGATCGCGGCGACGTTCTGGACCGTGAATGCCCCGGCTGAAGTGCCGTAGGCGATACCGCCGCTCGTCAGCCGCAGGAGGTAGCTGGAGCTATTGCCCGCGGCGGTGGTGTTCCAGGAATAGCTCCCCGTATGCACGTTGATACCAGAGGCGATGGTCGTGGATGTGGTCCAGGCATTGGTAGTAGCCTCGACGCTGACGGTATCGGAGGAATTCCAACTGCCAGCCGTGCTCCAGGAGATGGTTTGCGTTCCCGATAAAGTCGATCCCGAGGCGGGAGAAATGAAGGAAAGGGGATCCGTGGTGTAGAGGATGAAGTTGTCGTATTCCGCG
>JAHFOS010000006.1:58018-58886 GCA_023261545.1 bacterium | reverse complement strand
AACCGAGGAGCGTTGCCTCATCCTCAAGCACGCCCACGACCACCCCGTCGCAACGCCGCGCTCCGTCAGGGCCGGCGCGATTGAAGCCGGTCCCCACCACCGCCAGACTCTTGGCCGTGACCTCGAAATCCCAGTCGCCTTTGACCGGGCGGCTGTCGGGAGCCGGACCTTCCTTCCACACGAATAGGCCTGTACCGGAGACGGCGGCGGTGAACAGGAGTCCACGCTGGCGGCCCTTTCCCGGTCGGGTGATAAGCCGATGGTTGGTTTGATCGGAACAGGAAAACCAATCGGCCACTTTGCAGCGCGCGCCGGCGGGGAGGCGCAACGTCAGCAACTCGGAGTACCAGGTTCCCGCCAAGGGTTGGCGCGCATGCCAGGTATCGAGGATGCGAACCGCGCCGGCGCCATCGGGCAAATCTATACGCCGTTCCAAGTCCAGCGTGTAACCATCGAGGATCAGCCGCAGTCGTACGCTGGCGGTAAGACCAGGCCCGAGGTGAAAATCATGGAGCTTTCCCTGGCGCACCGCAACCACCTTGCACGCGCCAACTCGGGTGATATCCATGGATTCGCGGCCCGCCACCAACCTTTGGCCATTCTGCGCCGTTAGCACCCGGCCAGTGAGACAGTCGCGAAGACCCGCAAGACGACCGCCACGTTTGAGATCGAAACGAGCTTCGACGCGCTCGTTGCAGAGCACAAGGAAATCGCGGGAGGTTTTCATGAAAACTCCTGAATTTCTACACGGGTGACTTTGGGGAGCGAGATCTTATTTTTCATTTTCGCTCCCCACCGCGGCGTGTGAGCTGAAATACGGCGGCCGAGCAGGAGGGAAGCGTCAAATGCTGGCCGGCGTCCGTGCGCC
>JAHFOS010000006.1:0-58008 GCA_023261545.1 bacterium | reverse complement strand
CCTGCCAGACTTTGCCGAGGCGCCATCCTGAAGATTTTCGCAGGTTATCGCTCAACGGCTTTGACGACAAACTGATGGCGACAACCAGACGTTCGTTTTTGTTGACGGGATGCTCCGTCAAGGCCAGCAGCGGATGATCCTTGCGGATAGCCCGGCCCGTGAGTACCCTATCCGCGCTCCGGCGGTATATCTCGACGTGCGCTTCGGACGACAAGAAGGCGCCCGGCTGGCGCGCCAGCTCCGTTTCCAGCGGCATGCCGAGGAAGAAAACGCGGCCCCGGCCCAGACGGTATAAGGTGAACAGGGGATTGCCATCCGGCTCGCGCATGAGGACCTCGGCCCCCGCCGTTTCGAGCCGCAATTTCCAGGAGCCATAGACGTGGAGGGCGGGCACGTTTTCCCCTTGGGTACGGGGCGCACCAGCGGCGGGTCGTTGCGCGCGCGTCACCACGCGCAGGCCCGACCAATCGGCAAATCCATCCATGATTCCATCATCCACCGAGGTGTAGAGCGTAGCCCCGGCGGCCACGTTATCCAACAGCTCACGCCAACGGCGGCGCGGAATAATATTCATGCCGCGGGTGGAGGGCAGCAAATAAAGGTCAGCTTTCCGGATCGCTTGTTCGGCATATTGAAACTCCACATCGAACCCGGCCTGTTTAGCCAGGATGAATGAGGAGTAGGCGGCAGCCCAGGTGTCCTGCCCCTGGCTGAGGATGCAGACGGCTTCGCGCCGGCGCGGTGGCAATTTGCGGAAGGGCAGGCGTTCAAGGGCGGCTCGAAATTGCGTGAATTCCTTTAGCACAGGTTTGGGCCGACCATTGGCTTTCACCAGACCCAGCTCGCGCTCGCAGCAGAGCCAATCGTAGGGCGGATGTTCCAGATGCGCTTGATCGAACCCGCACCACCATAGCGCACCTTGACAACCATTGGCCCACAGCGACCACAGGCAGGCGCGCATGTAATCCGCCACCACGTTATCAGACCCCAACATGGGGCCCAGCGTGCCGATTTCCTCGCACAGGCACGGCCGGCCACCGAGGTCGGCGTAGTAGCGCGATTCCGCGGTGCTGTGCAGGATGGATCGTAAGGAGTGAAGCGGATCCTTGCCGGAATGCGGCGTAAAGAGCGGGTAGGGATGGGTAGTCAGGACATCGGTGAGCTCTGCTTGATCCCGTGGCGTCCAGGCCCCATCCGGCTTCAGACTGTGCATGCCGCTGACAATGGGCCTGGAGGGATCCGCGGCGCGGATGGCCGCCGCTATGGCGGCGGTCCAAGTGTAAGCCTGATCCTGGGTAGCCTCGCCCATGCAGTTGCACTCGTTTCCGAGATCCCAGGCCAACACCGCGGGGTGCCCCTTGAACGCCGTCACCAGTTGCTTCACCAGCCGCAATTCCCAGCGCATCGCTCTCGGGTCGGTGAGTGGATTCAGACCCTCAAGGGCTGGCGGCACGAAAAGCCGGCCACTCATCCAGCCCGTGATAAGGCCGACGATGCAGCGCAAGCCATTTTTATTTGCCAAATCCAGGAACACCTGGAAACGCTCCATCATGGCGCCGTCCATGCCTGCTTGTCCCCTCGCATCGTCGGGCAGCGGGCTCTCGCCACGGCCCATGCACATTTCAACGGGCCGCCCGAGGTAGCCACGCAGGAGATGAATGGGTTGAAAATCGGACCAAAGAGGAAATACCCGCAAGACCTGCAGTTTGGCGGCGGCAAGCTTCCGTAGATCGGAGGCTACGATAGTCGGTCGCCAATCCGACCACATATGGGTGCCGGCGTGCGAAGCCCAGTAATTGCAGCCGATGACGAAGTCACCGGGATCCGTCAGTGTCAACGGGGCAGTGCTGGGTTTGGCGGGGCGACGGTGATGAATGGCTGTCGTCATGGGTTTTTCTGAGGCACTCCCCAAGGGTTGGAGCTAAATCAGGGTCGGATAAAATAAAGACCGAATCTGGAGAGATGTTAGGTGATTATCCCGTGCAGGCAAGCGTCTGGGCACGGAAGCGCCTAAAAACTGACTTCAATAAAATAGATTTACCGAAAGTTTACGCAATTATACCTGTAGACTTATTGATTGCTGCAGGCGAAGGCTTACTATGGAATACATGGGAATTGGGTTGAAAAGCGCAAGGCGAGTGGCGGCTCCGGCCTTCACCTTGATAGAGATGCTCGTCGTCGTCGCCATCATCGCCATTTTAGCATCCCTTTTGATGCCGGCGTTGCGGACGGCTCTTGCCATGGGTCGCCTGACGAAGTGCCTCAGTCAGCAGCATCAACTGGGTATCGGCATCCGCATGTACAGCGAGGATTATAGCGGCTGGTATCCCCTGGGCGGAGCGTGCGGGTGCTGGCGGGTACAGATCCTGCCCTACGTGGCGCCTGCCCTGCCAGCGTGGAATGGCCGCTGGGGGAACATCCCCCCGAGCTACCAGGAGTGGGTGGATTATTCACATGCCGACTGGCCGAAAGTCACGGCTGTGGATTCCATTTTCACTTGTCCCTCGGTGCCGGAACAGATCAAGCAGAGTTCGATCTGGTCCAGCGGGATTGGGTACAATATGATGAACATGGGCTACATTCCCAACGATCCTTATGGGAGAAGGTACAAACGAGTGGACCAAGTAACGTCCCCTGGCGATACGATTGTCATCGGTGACACCTGGGACGATATCACCCTTGGATTATGGACCACCATTCATCTCTACGAGCCTGGCCAAGCCATGGGCTTAGAAAGCGTTGGAGACCGGCATATGAACGGGATCAATGTGGCCTACTGTGATGGGCACGCGAAATGGCATGATCGCTATTACCTATTGGCCAATCCGCAGTTATACAAGATAACTAAGCCATGATGAAACCTTTGCAGGAGGAACGTATGCTCACAACTCAACATATTCCACTGAAGATCGCGGCTTTTTTGCGCGCGGTCGTATTCCTGGCATTTTCCTCCGTCGGGCACGCTGAATCGATCATTAACAATGGCGGATTTGAGGACGAGTCGCCGTCCGTGCCCAAGGGGTTCTGTATCTGGGGGCCAGAACAATTCAAAATACCGGACAACTTCAGCCGCGACACGGCTCAGGCACACGAAGGCAAGGCCAGCCTGCGCATCTTCCACCCGGCCAACACCCGCGGCTACATCATCACTTCACCCTTCGAGAACGCCGTGAAGCCAAAGCACGGTGCGACCTATACGTTTTCGTTCTGGGCCCGGACCGATAAGCCGGGCAAGTCCGCCACGACCAAAGTAGGATCCTTTCGCTCATTCAACCCGTGGACCAGCGGGCCTGATCTGGGATTTTCATACCTGGATCTGGACCTGACCTGGAAGCGCTTCGCCTTCACCTTTGTCGAGGGCACGGACTTCATCGCCGCGGATGCGCCCTGTCTGATCATGGCCTTCGTCGCTACCGAGGATCAGAAGGAGGAGAAAACGCTATGGATCGACGACGTGGCCGTCGAGGAACAGACCGGCGGCGCAGCCACCGCGACCGCCAAGGATTTCCTGGCCGACGTGAAATCCAAATACCCCTGCCCCGCGGTCACCGAGCCTTTCCGGGACGGCGACGTCGTCATCTGCGCGGGGGACAGCATCACGCATCACGGCGCTTATGCCCGCTATCTCGCGCTTTTCTATGCGACGCGCCATCCGGAAAAAAAGATCACGATAGGGAACGGCGGTATCAGCGGTGACCGAACAGAGGGTCTGATCCAGCGCTTTGCCGGTGATATCGTGGGGCGCAAGCCCACGGTGATAACCGTCATGCTGGGCATGAACGATGTCAACGGGCCCGCTTACGGCCCAGGCGCTGACCTCAAAATATTGCAGCCGGCCATCGCGAGTGTCTTGTCCCGCTATAAGGAAAATTTGAAGAAGATCGTTGATCTGGCGCGGCAGGCGGGGATCCGCGTGATCCTCATGGCCCCTCCGCCTTACGACCAGACGGCCGACATCGGGTCGCCCGCGCAGTTTGGGAAAAACGATGCGCTCGGCCTACTCACGGACCAATTGCAAGAAGTCGCGGCAGGACAAAAAATCCCCTTGATAGACCCCTACCACCTCATGCAATACATAGCGTTGACCAAGCAGAAGGTCTCCAGCCGCTTTACCTTCAGCCTTGACCGCGTTCATCCCAATGAAACGGGACATCTCATCATGGCTTATGCACTCCTGAAATCCCAAGGATTTTCCCCCTGTGTTTCCAGCATCAAAATCCAGGCGGACCTGAAAAAATCCGCGGCGGAGAATGCTCAAATAGGGGACATGACCTGCATGGATCAAAGCGTCTCTTTTACGTGCAAAGAGAACGCGCTGCCCTACCCGGTGGCGGGCAAAGCGGCGCTGGCGCTCAATTTCGTGCCGTTTGGCGAAGAACTGAATCAAGAGTCGCTCTGTATCACCGGGCTCAAAGAAGGCCGGTATGAACTTGCCATTGACGGCACCAAAGTAGGTGTCGTCGAGGCGCGGGAACTCGCCTCCGGTTTGAACCTCGCTGTGAGCGGGAACACGCCGCAACTGAAGCAGGCGCTGTCCGTCGCCGCAATCAATGACAAGCGGGCTGAAAAAGAAACCGCGCTGCGCGATGCGCTGCTGCTGGAGTCCGACATGCGCAATGCCGGGATCCATCTCGATGATGCGGCGGCCGTGAAGAAATACCTGGATGCCGTGGGCAACTGGAAGCGCGCCCTCGTTCCCGGCTACTGGAATACGCAAGCAAAAAGAGCGGAAATTGCGGCGGAAGTCCGTTCGTTGAACGATGAGATGTACCTTGCGGCCCAGCCCGTGGCGCATCGCTATGAGATCGTCGCCGCCAAGTAACACGCCTTCCAAGGCCGCTCACGGCGCTGGGGGAAAGAACCCAGAGCAGGCGGACCCCCGATACGAATGGCTGCGGCGCTCGCGAACGCTGCTGGTGGACGCTTACTGGCCGCCGCTCTATCCGCGCATCGAGTTTGACGCGCGCGTCCTTGTGGAGGCCATGGAGGTTCTGCATGCCGACACGGTGCGCTTTGGCGCGGCTGGAAAATATGGGCTCATCCAGAGCGCCATCATGCCGCGCCATCCCGATCTGAAGGGCCGGGACTTGTTGCGCGAAGCCACCGCGGCTCTGCGCCCGCAAGGCGCGCGCGTCGTCGCCTACGTGCCCGTGGGCCACGGCTTGCCTCGCTCCCTGTTGCTGAAGGATCGGCCGCAGTGGGCATTGCGCCTGGACGACGGCGGTGTTCCGGCGGGTATTCTGCATTTCGGCGGCGAGCCCCTGGCTCCCGTCTGCCCGGTGGGCCCCTACCGTTCCGATATCCTGGCCTTCATCCGCGAGGTCGTGGCGCAATACGACATCAGCGGAATCTACCTGGATGGACCGTACTACGACTGGAACATGCAACAGGAATTGGATGTCTGCCAGTGTGCCGCTTGCCGCGAACGGTACCGGAAGCACACGGGGCAGGAGCTCCCGGCCAACGCGGCGCTGCGGCGTTTGGCATCAACGGCGGAGCGCGATGAGGTCCTGCGTCCTTTCCGCGACTGGGTGGGTGAAGAGCTTTTAGGGCTGTTGCGGGACATCAATGGAATTGCCAAGACCAAAGATTTGCCCCTGCTCTTCAACGCTTATGCGGCCGGCTGCCGACCCCCGGCCTACGAGAGAAAGATGATTGCTGAGGCCGATGGCTTTCTGCTGGAGTCCGAGCTCGGGGGGCTGCGTGGACTGGGTATCGGCACTTACCACGGAAAAATAATCTGGCGGTACACCCAACCGCATACGGGCTGGCCGCGCTTGAGCACGGCCCGGCGCGAGCAGGCCAACGCCTGCGCGGGTTATGAAACCATCCTTTGGGGCGGGGCGCCCATCGTATCCTATGCCGGGCGTTTTCATTATGGAACAGCCCACGCCCATCCGCTGGCGGAGCTGCTGAGTTTTATAGAAAAGGCGCATCCCCTGATGGATAAGGCCGAACCCTTGGCGCACGTCGGGGTCATCAGCCTGCGTGGTATTGGCGACAAGGAGAAGGATGCGCAGGCCTCGCTGGAGGGGAGTTATCTCGCGCTCCAGCACGTCGGTCTGCCCACGGGAATTCTGCCGCGTGAAGCGCTGGCGGATGCGTGCGCCCTGGATCGCCACGCGGTGTTGTTCCTGCCGTCATTGCACGACCTGACCCTCCAGGAGTGCGCGCACCTGCGCGCCTATGTCGCGCGGGGCGGAGGCTTGATAGCCACGGGCGACTCTTCTCTGCAGGGCGGAGCCTTTCTGCTGGAGGACGTTTTCGGGGTCCAGGCGCGGTCCTTCACCGGGGAGCAGAACAGCCGCCTTGAGGTCTTGCGCTACTTTGGCGGTTCATGGGATATGTATCTGCGTCTTCGTCCTGACTTGCGGCTGGGCCCGTCAGAGTCGCCGCAGCCCGATGGAGTCCTGCCTCTGGAGGAACTTCTGCCCGTGCAACCGCAAGCCGGAACCGAAGTGCTATGCGAGGCCGTGGGCGGCGATGGCGAAAAGCCCCTTGCGGCCGCGGTGACGGTGCACGCCCATGGTCTGGGACGCTGCGCCTATGTGGCGTATCCCATCGAGAGGACCTACCGGCAAACTGGGGAAGAGGGCTTGGCGGATCTCATCGGTCTGCTGGTGCGCCGGGTGCAGCCGTCGCCTCCCCCGTGCCAATTCCAGGGGTCGCCTGCCGTGCGCCTGATGCTTTACAGAAAGCCCGGCGTGCGGCTTCTGCATCTTTTCAATCCATCCCAAGATCAAGAGCTGCGGGTGAGCGCGGGTTTTCGCATGACCGGCGGCCGGGGACCCTGCGTTTTGCGCAGTCTGGCCATGAACTCTGAGCTTAAGACCAGCATGGAAGACGGCACGGTGTGGCTGCGCAACCATCCGTTGCGGCGTTACGACGGCTTGTGGCTGCAAGATTCCTGAACATGGGAAGCCTGAAGGACAAGCGGGCCCTGGTGACGGGCGGGGGGCAGGGACTCGGTCGCGCGATTGCCGAGGAGCTCTTGCGACAAGGCTGCAAAGTGGCGCTGTCTTATCATACCAGCGAAAAAGCAGCCGCGTCGCTGGTCGCGGCCGCTGTTGCGGCCGGACAGCGCGCCGTGGCCATTCAAGCCGACCTGACCCGGGAGTCCGACAGCGCGCGCCTGATCCAGGAAGCGGTGCTGTTTCTGGGTGGCCTGGACGTGCTGGTCAACAACGCCGGGGATCTCATCGAACGGCGCGGGCTGTCTGAAATTGATGAAGGGTTCTGGCGCCGGACCTTCGATATCAACCTGTTGTCGCTGATGGCGGTAACCCGCGCCGCCCTGCCCCATTTGTCGCAATCCGGTTGTGGGAGCATCGTCAATCTTTCCAGCCTGGCCGGCAGGAAAGGCGGACACGCCGGCGCTCTGGCTTATTCCGCCGCCAAAGGGGCGGTGCTGACCTGGACCAGGGCTCTGGCGGCGGAACTCGGCGGCCAAGGCATCCGCGTGAACGCCGTGGCACCGGGTCTCATCCTGGGAACCAGCTTCCATGCCACCCACACCACGGCGGAGTCGGCAAAAGCGACGGTCGCCGGCATCCCCCTCGGCCGCGCCGGTTGTCCCGAGGACGTGGCCCGGGCGGTGGCCTTCCTGGCTTCGGAATACGACGGCTTCATCTCGGGAGCCACGCTCGATATCAACGGCGGCGCCTATTGCGCTTGAGGCCGAGATGGACCTCAAAGAAAGGGATGGCCATGCGTGATCTGTTCAATCTTCGGTTTCCTATCGCGGTTCACGCGCTGGTGCTCCTAACTCTTGTCCAGACTGCCCTGGCGGAGGAAGGCGGCCCCTCCCAGGCCAACGGCAAAGTCGCGGCTCAGAAACGCGGGGAACATTACTGGATCCTCAAGGCTCCTGGTTATCAGTCCAGCCTGCTCGGCCCGGCGGCGAATCTGGCGCTGGATCTCCGTGTCGGGAAAGCGGCCTTGACCGTGATCGAGAAATCGCAGTTTCTGGTTTTTGGCAAGGACTGGAAACGCCTTCTGGACCAGAATCAAATCAAAATATCGCGGCGCGCCATAGAGCCGCAAAACGACGGCTCGGTCGTCGTGAGGTTCGAGGGGAAAAATGATCTCTTCTCTTTAAAGTCGGAAAATGTCTGCCATCCCAATCGCATCACTTTTAGCTATACCCTCGAGGCGCTACAGGACATTGACGAATGCCGGCGTATCGGCCTGGAGATCAATCCGACCTGGATGGGGACGAAAGGAGCAGAATTGGAAGTCGTCACGGCCAAGGATGCGCCAAAAACCCTTGCGTTGCCGACAGTCCCAACCAAGGACAACCGCTACGAATCCATTTACTCTGGACCGGCGGATTCGTTCGTCATAAGGAGAGTCCAGGGCTCCCCATCGGCGGGATTTATGATCGCGGGGCCACTTGCGCTCACGCTGGAGCATTCCGGGGAACGGTTCAGGTGGCATGTGGCGCTGCGCAGGGAGTATGCGGCCCCCATCCGCAAGGGCGAGATCCTGATCCATGCCTTCACGCTGCGCCCGACGGTCGTGGAGGCCAGTTCGTTGCCGGTGGTCACAACGGAGGTGACGATAGACGCCGAACATCCTGGGGCGGTCATCAGCCCCAATCTGTTCGGGGCGCAACTCGGCAGCATCGGCTTTGGCAAGGGCTCCCGACACCCCCAGCAGTGGAATCCGCGTCACGATGCGCTGGGCCGGCGCCTCATGGAAGAGAGCGGCGTGACCTTTTTCAGGATTTATTTGCACCACCTCTACGACACCATGGGAGCCTTCGGCGGACGCAGCGACCAGGATCCGATTTGCCCCTCCGACGGCGCCCCCTGTGATTACACGCGGGCGGATGATCTCATGGACGTCCTGATCAATGAAATGAAAATTGAAGTGATGCCCTGCGTGGGCCTCTATTGCCCGTCCTGGCTCTCGACCCAGCGCAAGAGCCCGTATTACAGCGGGCTGTGGATGATCCACCGCGCCCCGCCCAAGGACAACCAGAAATGGGCCAACATCATCGCCGGGATGGTTCGGCATTTCAACGTCGAAAAAAAATTCAACGTGAAGCTTTGGCAGATTGGCAACGAACCGGACGACTGGACGCGCTACTGGGTGGGTGGAACCCTGGCGGAGTTCATCGAATATTTCAAGACCGCCAGCAAGGCCATGAAAGGGGCCGACCCCGCGATCCGTATCTCCGGGCCGGACTTGGCAAACCTCTACGCCAAGGCATGGCCTGAGAATAAGCTGGATTGGAAGGGCGAGTTCGTGAAGGCGTGTCATCCATATTTTGACGACTTTTCCTTCAACCGTTATTTTCGCGATGATTTCTCCGACCAGGTCAAGGACGCCCGCGCGACGCTGGTCGCACAAGGGGCTAGCGGCAAAACCCTGACCATCGCCGAGTACAACCAGACGGCGGGCGATTATGACCTGCCGGCGGTCTTCGAATTCCGTGGCGCGCTGTACCTGTGCCGGGCACTGAAGAACCTGATGGCCAATGGCATTGATCGAGCCTCTTTCTACGACTGGGGAAGTGACCACCTCGGACTTTTTGATCAGCAGGGGTCTGATCTCTTGCCCAGACCGACTTATCACGCCTTCCGTATGCACGCCAAACTCGGCCGTTTCAAGAACGCCAAACTCCTGCCGGTTGCAACCCAGGACTCAGGTCTCCACGCCAATGCCTGCCGGCACGACGACGGCAAAGGTCTATCGCTTATCCTGGCCGTGGATAACCCGTTGGTCCGAGAATACCGTGTTTCCCTGAAATTCGACGACAAATCCGGAAACCTCACGGCCCGGCAATACCTTCTCGACCCCGGCAATGAAATCCAAGAGGCGCCTCTGGAGGCCGACCCCGCGAACCATCAATACTCCATCGTTCTGCCCAACCAGTCGGTGGCTCTGCTGGTGTGGCGGCAAAAATAGCCGCCTTGATCCGCTTTCCCATGGGATGAAGCCATGATGACGGGAAACTTACAGAAAAGGTTGAAAGGTCTCTTGGAGCGTCTCGTCGCGGAGGGAAAAGAACGCGGCTTGCAGCTCGCCGTGGTTCACGAGGGCGAGCTTATCGTGGATGTCTGGGTGGGTGAAGCTGATCACGGAACGCAAAAAGCCGTGGACGGCGACACGTTATTCCCGGTCTTTTCCGTCAGCAAGGGCCTGGCGGCGACGGTGGTTCATCGCCTCGCGGAGCGTGGCGTGCTGTCCTACGACGCGCCGATTTCCGAGGTCTGGCCCGAGTTCGCCGCGCATGGAAAAGGACGCATCACGTTGCGCCAGGGGCTGAATCACAGCGCCGGCTTGCCGCTCATGCCCACGGGCCTTGGGCATGCCGATCTCGGCGACTGGGACCGGATGTGCGCGGCTATCGCGGACCTCGCTCCCGTTTGGCCCGCGGGGAGCCGCGCCGAATATCATGCCATAACCTACGGTTGGATCGTGGGCGAAACGGCGTGCCGTGCTACCGGGCGCACGTTTCCGGAGCTTATTCAGGACGAAATAACCGAGCCACTCGGGATCGAGGGGATGTATCTGGGCATCCCGGACGAAACGGAAGCGCGCGTGGCACGACTGGAGGAAGATGGGGTGCAATCTGTCCCGCCCGACGACGCGCAGCCCCAGGCCATTCCCGGATGGATGCAGCCGCTGCACGGGCTGATGAACCGGCCCGACATGCGGCGCGCCTGCCTGCCCGCGTCCAATGGCATCATGAGCGCCCGCGCCATCGCGCGCCACTATGCCGCCCTGCTACCCGGCGGGGTGGACGGCGTTGAATTGTTGCCGCCGGAGCGGGTGCGCGCGGCACTTTCCTGGCAGGAATTGGACGAGCCCGCGGGGGGAATTTCCAGTTGGCTGCTGGGTTATCAGCCGCTGGGACAATTTGAAATGGGCGGCCCGATCACGATGTTTGGGCATGGGGGCTACGGAGGCGCAATCGGGTTTGCGGACCTCGAACACCGCCTGGCCGTGGGCATGACGAAAAATCTCCTCAATCAACACGACAGCCGGAGCCTGATTTTTCGGGAGTTGGACAATGTGTTCATGCCGTAAATACCGGGCTGGGCGTCTCCTCCCACACTGTCCCAGCTCATGAAGTCGGTCCCGGCCAGATGCGTGATCCTGGGCGCCGGACGCACGGGCTGCGGCTTTGCGGCGCGCCTGTGCCAGCGCGCGGGCTGGCCTTACGTTCTGGTGGATCGCGATCCGCGCCGTGTCAGTGATCTGTCCCGGGGAATCCAGGTGGAGCTGCTGGACGGGAGGGGGATCGCGGTCCCGCTGCATCCCCTTGGAATCTCCAGGCTGGATGTGAGCGACTGGCATGGCGCCTTCATGAGCGCTGAACTGGCCTTTACTTCCGTGGTGGGAAGCAACCTCGGGGAGTTGGGGCGCGCCTTGGCACCGGTCCTGGCTTGGCGATGCGAAAAGGCTCCCCAATATTTCTTGAACATCATCACTCTGGAGAATACCGCCGCCGCGGGTGCCGTGATCCGCGCCGCCGTGCTGGAAAACCTTCCGCATGACGCCAGGCGCTGGTTGAACGAGAAGGTCGGCATCGTGGAGGGCATGGTGCTTTGCACCTGCCTTTCCAGCGAGAATCCCGGTGTCGTGCGCTCCCAGGACTTTCACCGTCTGCCCTGTGACAAGGCGGCGTTTCGCGGGCCCGTTCCCGCCCTGCCAGGACTGGAGCCCCTGGAGGGCTTCGAGAACCAACTGCGCCGCAAGATCTACACCTATAACAGCATCAACGCCGTCCTGAGTTATCTGGGCCGGCGCGCGGGATGCCGCCTGCTGCACGAAGCGGCCCGCGACCCGTCGTTGCGCGAATTGGCCGTCGCCGCGGGAGCAGAAGCTGGCGCGGCGCTGGTAGCCGAGTATGGTTTTGACCGCGCTGAACAGGAACGCTGGACGCGCATGGCGCTGGAGAAATTCGCCGACGCCAACATTCCCGATCCCATAGCGCGCAATGCCGCCGACCCCGTGCGCAAGCTGTCCCGGGAGGATCGTCTGGTGGGGCCGGCGCGCTTGGCCATCAAACATGGAATACAACCCCATGCCCTCGTCCAAGGGCTCCTGGCGGCCATCCAGTATCGCGACGGGGATACGCCCACACCGCTGGAAACCATGAGCGGGGATCTGCAACGCCTGCTGCGCGAGATCTGCGGGCTCGAAAAGGATGGGGCCCTGATGGGGTTCGTCCTGGAGCAGGCCGGAACACGGAGTCCCGCATGAAGCGCGCCTTTGCTGCCTTGGATCTGGGCACTTCCAACCTCAAGCTCGTGGCTTGGATTCCTGGGGAGAAAGTTGAATTCCTGGGATCGCTCCCCAATGAAATTCAAGCCGGTCCGGACGGCGCTTGTCGCTGCGGATTTAAGGAAATCCACACTTCGGCCCTGAAAATGCTCAAGACGCTGGGCCAATGGTCAGAGGCCGCGGGGGTGCGGGAGTTGTCCCTGGGGTTTTGCGGCCATGTGTCCAGCCTGCTCGCCTGGGACACGCGGGCGAACGCGCCCGTGGAAGACGGGGCGCCCATCTGGATGGACACGACCTGCCGCGGCAGCGTGCCTGTTCTGAGGGCGTTTCTGGAGGGGGGCCGAGACCTCCTTGAGCTAGGCACCTTTCTCCCCGCCGCCACGAACTGGCTCGCCACCAAGCTGCACCATGCCGCTGCTGGCAAGAACCACTCCCACGACATTTTATTTTTACAGTTTCACGACGCCCTGCACTTGCTCCTCACCGGGAAAGCGCGCAGCCATTTTTCTTCGCAAATTTCCCTGGTGGATCACCGCAGCGGCGCCTACGCCCCTGCGCTCCTGGAGTTCGCCGGAGTGAGCCTGGGGCAATTGCCCGATGTAGCCTCTCATCCGGCCCTGCCGCTGCTGGATCGGCCGCGCCGGGAGTGCGGACTGCCAAAAGAAACCCTGGTTTACCCTGGACTGGGGGACTATTACGGAGCATTCTTGGGACTGTTTTTGGGGGCTGGAGATGGTTTCTGCCTGGCGCACACCTCGGAGCAGGCCGGCATCTGCAATCTGGACAAGGACAAGGGCGTGCCCCCAAAGGGTCTTATTCGCATTTCCGTGCTGGGGCGGTCCTTCGATTATGGCAGCACGACTTCGGGCGGAGCCAACGTGAACTGGCTGCAAAAAAACATTCTGGGCCGTGAAAACGGGCTCGTGGATTTGGAGGCGCGCGCCTGCGCCGTGCCCCCAGGCTCGGAAGGGCTCATGCACCTCCCCTACCTCAGTGGGGAGCGGGCGCCCCTCTGGGACGAAGCGCGCCGGGGAGTTTTCGCGGGACTCGCACTGCACCACGGCGACGCGCACCTGTTCCGCGCCGTCTTGGAGGGCGTGGCCATGGCGCGGCGACAGCTCTTCGAGAGTCTGCCGGGTAGCATACCGGCGCGCATCACCTTAGCGGGTGGCAGCACCGTCAATGGGCTCTGGAACCGCATTCGTGCCAGTATTCTGGGCCAACCTGTGCGGGTCCTGCGCCATTACGGGGTCTCCCTACTCGGTACTCTGCGCCATATGCTGGAGCTAGAAGGGTGCCGGGAGCATTCCGAACTGCTGCGGCAAGAGCTGAAGTTTGAAAGCGTGGAACCGGAGACGGCGTGGCGATCTTCCTATGAGGCGTCCTACCGGCGTTTTCTGGAGCTGCAACAGACCATGGCGCGCTGGGATCATTCGTGAGCTGGCCTTCATGAGCGGGACGGAAAAGCTGGCACTGATCTTCGGCGCCGGAAAGATCGGTCGCGGTTTCGCGGGCCAATTGCTTCACCGCAGCGGCTATAGGCTCGTTTTCGTGGACAAAGACGCGGCCGTCGTGGATCTTCTGAATCGCGAGAAAGCCTACCGCGTGGATATCGCCGGACGTCCCGCCGCCAGCGAGTTCATCCCCGTGCATGCGGCCTACGCCATGGAGCACACGCCCGGCTTGCGCCAAGCCGCGCTCCAGGCTGACGTGATCTTCTCCTGCGTGGGAGCCCGCAACCTCGATGATTTGGCGTATTTTGCGCAGCCCCTGTTGGAGCAACGCGAACTCGGGGAACCGCTTAGTTGGTTCATCCTGGAGAACGCCGACTCCCCGGCGCGGCACCTGCGCGCGGCGCTGCTGGAAAAATGCTCCGCGGAGTTTCATGATTTTGTGGAAAAGCGCCTGGGCCTGGTGGAAACCCAGGTGTTGCGTACCGGCATGCCGGCGGACGCTAGCCTCCTGGAGCGCGAGCCCCTGGCCCTGCGCATGCAGGATTGGTGGACCCTGCCCGCCGACGGCGACGCCATCCGCGGGGAGGTCCCGCCCATCCAGGGTCTGATGCCGAAAAGCGGTTTCGCCCACGAGCTGCTGCGCAAGGTTTATACCTTCAACGGGCTCAACGGACCCATCGCCACCCTGGGACTCATCAACGGCTACCGCCTGCTGCATGAGGCCGCCCGGGCGCAGGAGCTGCAGGAAACCCTGCGCCGCATCCAGGCCGAGTCGACGCATGGCCTCATCGCCGAGTTCGCTTTTGACGAGGCGGAGCACCGCACCTTCCAGGAAGCCGCCTGGAATAAATACCGCGACCCTGACCTTGGGGACACCCTGGAGCGCAACGTCCGCGACCTGGCCCGCAAGCTGGGAAGCGGGGAGCGCCTGGTGGGGCCCGCGGCCCTGTGCCTGAAGCATGGCCGGGAACCGATAGCCTATGCCGCCGCCATCGCCGCGGCTCTGGCGTGGAAAGGTGGTGAAGACACGGATAACCTCGAGGTGCGCCGCTGCGTGGAAACGGCCGGCCCTGGGGAAGCCCTGCGTCTTTTCTCCGGGCTGGATCCCACGGTCGGGCTGGGAAAACTCATCATGCGGGCCTGGAACGAACGCAGCTATCTTTTTAGCAGGAGAGGAAAGTGAAACGTTTCCAGGGAAAAAAGATCCTTATCACGGGGGGCAGCCAGGGCATCGGCCGGGCTTGTGCCGATCTTTTCGCGGACGAGGGTGCGGAAGTATGGTTCAACTACTCCAGGGATGAACAGGCGGCTCATAGAGTGGAAAAGGCCATCGCGGCCCGGGACGGCCGAGCCCGGGCCTTGCAAGCGGATCTGGGAGTTCCGCGGCAAGTGGAGTCACTATGGTCGGAGGTTTCCTCCGGCGGGAACCCGGACATCCTCATTTTGAACGCCGCCTTTCAGAAGAAGGCCACTCTCGATGACACGGATATGGATCTCCTGCGCCGCACCTTCGAGGTCAACGTTTTTGGGAACTTCCAATTGGCACGCCTCTTCCTCCACGGCCGGCGCCGAGAGGGCGGAAAGGGGAACCTGGTGATCCACAGCTCAAACCAGAGCGAATTCGTCCACGCCAACGGCTTCGCCTACGGCCTCAGCAAGGCGGCGCTCAACCACATGGTGCGCCACCTCGCCGCTGCGGCGGTGCGGGACGGCGTGCGCGTGAACGGTGTCCTGCTCGGCTGGTTCGACACCGAGGGCGAGCGCAAGGTCATGAGCGCCGCGGCCATTCGCGAGCAAGCGGCCCACGGCATTCCCATGGGGCGTGCGGGCGATCCGCGCGAGGCAGCACGGCTTACGTTATTCCTGGCCAGCGAGGACAGTTCCTACATGACAGGGAGCCTGTTGCGCTGCGACGGGGGGTTCGCCCTGGACCCGGACCTTGGCACCTGAGGGGCAACGCTCCCTAATGCGCCGCAAATAAAGGTTACAAATCTGAAACTCAGGAACTCAGGAAAAATCACAAGGCCATCGCTCATGTTGCGAAAAAACGCCATATCTGGAGGCCGTCCCGACGGGAAATCAGCTTTCCCTAGCGCTGCCCAACCCGTCCGTCGTGCTGATCGTAGGGCGGCGGAAGCGGAAGTAGTCGCCATTTCGGCCAGCGGAGATGGCACGAAGCCTCTCGACCGGCTTGCGTTCCCTCCTTGGGGATTTCGACCACTGCCACGCGATGGTGGATTGAGGAAGGGCTCAAGGACATTGACTCTCGAGTATAGCGAAAGGGGGGCCTGACTGTGAAAACCAGAATGAATGGCCGGTCCGCGGTGTGCGCACTGCACCTGGCCGGCTTCTTGCTGATTTCAACCATCCCTTCCCTGGCGGAACAACCAACCCCGGTCTTGGCAGGAAATGCGGCCAAGGTGGTCGCCAATCCATCAGAGTTACCGCCGCCGCCTGTTCTGCCCGCACCGACCGAGAAGGTTGTATTCCGAAAAGAGTTGCGATCCAAGCATCCGCGGATTTTCATAGACGCAGCGGGAGTCGAAGCCTTCCAGAAAAAAAAGGACGACCCGGCTAGGGTCCCTCTCTTGTCCACTTTCCTTAGCGTGGCCGATGAAATTGCCGCTGAAAAGCCGCAAGGAAATGCGAGCGACGACAATCAGATGGTCAAGATCGGAGACCGGCTTCCGAGGATCGCTTTCGCTTACCTGGTCACCCGAAAACCTCCCTACCTGGAAGGCGCCCGGAAATGGATTCATGCCGTCCTGAACTATCCCCATTGGGGAAAGGAAGTAGGTGGTTGTGACGGCCCGTTGACATTTGATATGGCGCTGGCTTATGACTGGCTCTACGGTGATCTTTCCCCGGAAGAGCGTCTGCCGATTGAAACTGCCTTGCTCAAGCACGGGAGGCTCCTTCTGGCCCGGTCGGCGAAGGATCCCAATTCATATTGGGGAGGCGCTTATTTCGTGAGTTATTCTTGGATCCCCCATGTCGGAATTTCCACGGCGGCGATGGCGCTCTATGACGAAGACCCTGGGGAAATGCAGGGATGGCTCGATTACACCCGTTCGAGATTCCAGCCGACCTACCTCCATCTTGCGCTGGACGGCGGTTACCATGAGGGACCTCCATCTTTCACCTTCGGCGCCGTGTGGTGCCTGAGATACATCGAATCCCTTCGCGGTATCAGCGGAGAAGATCTGAGCGACATGCCCTACCTCCAGAACCTGACAAGGCGGCTCCTCGATTTGACCATGCCCGATGGCCGCAGCGTGGCGAACTTTGGAGATATGGACGCCTATAATAGTCCTCCCGAAGATGAGCTCTATACCTGGGGCTCCCGCGCAAAGGACGGCCACGGCGAATGGCTGCGCCAAAAGATGCTGGGGAAGTTTGTTCAAAAACACTCCGTGAGCTCGCCGTTTGCGCTCATCTGGTTCGACCCCTCGGTCAGCCCCAAAGCTCCCGACGAATTGCCGACGACCGGCCTTTACGGCGACCTGGGAGAGGTGGTGTTCCGGAGTTCCTGGAAAGATGATGCCTCCGTGGTTGTTTTCCGCTGCGGGCCTCCGGCAGGGCATTATCTGACGAAGAACAAGAACACCTTCCCCAATTGCGCCGTCAATTGCCTCCACTCTCATCCCGATGCGAACAGCTTCCTCTACTGGAGCGACCAACAGTGGCGTATCGGCAACCCGGCAGGCTATACAACCGACAAAAAAACCCAAAGCGAGAACGTCTGGCTGGTGGGAGGCCTGGGGCAAAAGGGCGGAGACAAGAGCTGGTTTGAGTCCAAATCGTATTTTCTCCGGGGCACCACCCAACCTGGCCTGGTCCGCGTGGCCACCAGTCCGGCGGCCGATTACGTCATCGGCGAGGCGGCGCCAGCTTACGAAGCCGCGTGCAAATTGACGCGGTTCAAGAGGCATCTTCTCTTCGTCAAGGGAGATAAGCCCTATATCGCGGTTTACGATCGGCTCCGGGCCGGCGAAGCTAAGTCGTGGACTTCCTGCCTTCACACCTTCGGGAAGATTGACGTCGCGGACAACAGATCGTTTTCGACAATGGGCGGCCTCGCCCCCATGCTAACCACCGAAGGGTGGCTGAAGCTTTCGTCGTTGCCGAACTTTACGACCGCCTTTGGTGTCGTACTCGGGCCTGCCGGCACGACCCTGGACGCCCATCCTCTGAATGTCCTCGACTTTTATTCCGGCAGTAAACCTGTAGCTAAAGGCTTCGAACTGCTGGCCCAAGCCCCGGGAACCAGTGAAACGACATGGCTTATCACCGTGGTCGGAGTCGAGAAGAGCGAGGTCGCCCTCGGCGGTTCGGATCAGGCACCATCAGTCAAAGTCGGTAAGGATCAGATCGCCTGGGACGCCGACGGCAATGTTTCTCTCAACGGGAAGCCGGTTGAAGGGAACCTTCTTCCTGCAAATCCATAGGATACAGCCAAAATACAAAAATAAAAAATTTATGGAGGAAACAATGAAAAAGCTCATGGTAAAGATGGTCTGCGCCGCCCTCATCACCTGGGGGATGTCGGCCTTCGCGGATAACGCCCGCGTGGACGTGGATGGCAGGGGTGCGGGGATCAAGCTCGAGATCGTGAAAGATCCGGAAAACGGCACCGCGACCAACGCGTTATGGCTGCAAGGGGATCTGATCCATCAATGCATGACCGTGGATCTTCCCGCCGGCGTCGAATGGAGCCAGGCGTCATTCGCCTTCAAGCCGGACAAGGACGGGACGGTCGAACTGAAACTCCTCGGGGAATGGCGCATGGATGCGATCAAACCTGGGACCCTCAAGCCGATCTGGGTTCTTTATGACGACATCGAGGTGAAAAACTCCGAACTCAAGAACGGTAGCTTCGACGGTGGCGCCGACGGTTGGAAGATCAACGGAGACGCTCAGTTCGTGGCGGATCTTGGCCACGGCAAACCGGGAGCGGCGAAGGCCTGGAGCAGCGCCTCAGTCACCCAGGACCTGGCGGTCAAAGCCGGGCTGGAAGTCACGGTCAGCTTCTGGTTCAGAACGGCGAGCAACCAGTCGGCATTGCGGATTTTTACCATCGGGCACAGCTTCCATGCGAACTGGCTGCCGAATTGGCTCAAGCAGGTTGAGGATGTGACGGATGTGATGGTGCACGAGCAAGTGGGGGTTTCCATGATCGGAGGTTCGCGGGTCCTCCAGCATTGGGAGTTGCCGGAAGGAGATAACTCGGCCAAGACGGCTTTGAAGACTGGAAAGGTGGACGTCCTGACAATGTCGCCGATGCTGTCGCCCGACGAGGGCATCAAAAATTTTACCACCCTCGGGTTGGAGCATAACCCCAACCTTCGAATCACGGTCCAGGAGTTCTGGCTCCCCTATGACAGGCTGGACTGCTTCGGCGAGAACAGCTATGGGGAACAGGGGAAACTATTGAGGAACTGGGAGGATCCACCCATCGCCCCTGACGATCCGGATAAGGAGAGAAAGTTCGACACCTCGCATTTCAATGTCCCCACCGCGGAGCAGATCGAGAAGCTGCATGCGCCGTATTTCGAGAAAATGAACGCATATATCGCCGAACAGAACAAGCCATTCGGCAAGCAGGTGCTGTATGTCGTGCCGGTCGGGCAAGCAGTGATTGCCTTGCGCAAAAAAATCATTGAAGGCAAGGCGCCTGGGCTGGCCAAGCCATCGGAACTTTTCATAGACAATCTGGGGCATCCCGCGAATCCAATCTGCGCCTTGTCGGCCTACTGTCATTTCGCGGTGATCTACAAGCACAGTCCGGTAGGGTTGCCGCTATTGTCGCAACTGCTCATCGGGGATACCAAGGAGCAATATCCTCAGGAACTCAACCTCCTGCTGCAGCAGCTCGCCTGGGACGCGGTGACCCATCATCCTTTGAGCGGGGTGGCGGGCGGGAAGTAACCCGGCGGCGATCTGGGTGAAGAGCCTTTCCCGGCCTGTAAGCGTTCACCAGTTTTTAATTTTGAATTCAAGAAAAGAGGGGAAAGGGTTTTATCTGGAAAGCAGGAAAGCAGGAAAAAGAGCCGGAAAACGCGCATCGGTGTCTTTTCTGACCTTGCCGTACCAGAAGTCTCTCCCGATTTTTTTCCTGCTTTCCTGGTTTCCAGATTAAAAATTCTTAGCATTTTCAACCCCCTGAACGGTTACCCCGGCCTCTGGCGGGCCGCTCGCCAAGAGATGCGCCGATGGCGCGCAGCAGGGCGGGGAGACGCGCAGCCTTGTTGGGGGTCACCTTGGACTAAAATCACGGTGGTTCCGTGAATCCAATTTCCTATCGGCGAGCAACCATGAGTCCAGAAGGTTTGAAGGTCGGCGTCATGGGTGAACAAGCACTGGCGGACTCGCGTGTCATCCGGGCGATTTATGACAGCGCGCAACCCTGGAAAACCGTGTATTTTGACGGATGACGCGGGAGTTCCTGCAATCCTTCGATCATCGGCAGATAGCACGACTCTTTGACTTCATCGAAGATGTGCAATTCTGGATCAAGGATGCCTCGGGACGCTACCAACGGGTCAATCGCGGATTCCTGCTGAATTACTCCCTGCAGCAGGAAAGTGAGGTGGTGGGGAAAACGGATTACGATCTGTCGCCTCGGCACCTGGCGGATCAATTCAGGATGGATGACGAGGCGGTGCTCGAGGGCAAGAGCATCATCAATCGCATCGAGTTGGTGGGCCGATTCGACAAAACCGCCAACTGGAGCCTGACCACGAAGATCCGGCTATTATCCGAGGCCAACGCGGTTATTGGGACGGCGGGCATTTCACGCGCGCTTCCCGAGGCCATGGCGATGGAATTCCCCTTCAAGGAAATCGGCCGCGTCATCGGCCTGATTCAAAGGGAAGTCCACCGTGACATCAGCAATGCGGAGCTCGCGGCGGAAGCCCATCTGTCCCTGAGCGCCTTCGAGCGCCGATTCCGACGCTATTTCCAGACCTCTCCACAGCAGTACATCAAGCGCGTGCGCATCACCAAGGCCTGTCACGCATTGATTTACACCGATAAGTGCTTCATCGAGATCGCGCTGGAGTCCGGATTCTGCGATCAGAGCTATTTCACCAAAGAATTCCGCCGGGCGGTCAAGCTCACACCCGGCCAGTACCGCCAGCAGCATCAATCCATCTGAACCGCCCCGGCGTCCGGGACGCGCGCCGCTTTTGTCATAGGAAGCGACAGGATCCCGCAAGACGATCCTGCTCCTTTTCAGTATATTAAAGTCCAACAGCTTTAATGGGGAGCTTCGATGAAAGTCGGTATTGATAGTTATTGCTACCATCGTTTCTTTGGCGAAGTGTATCCGGAACAGAGCGCGCCCGTAACCGGGTACACCATGGACCGACTCCTGGGACGGGCCAAAGAACTGGGTTGTGATGGCGTTTCCCTGGAGTCCTGCTTCTTCCCTGGATTCAGCGAGTCTTACCTGCGGAAACTGCGGGGCCTGCTCGACGGGTACGAGTTTGATCGGGTGTATGCCTGGGGGCATCCGGATGGACTGGAGGCCGGCGGAAATGAGGCCGCCAAGCGGGACATGATCGCGCACATCGAGGTGGCCAGCCTTCTGGGGGCGAAGGTCATGCGGGTGGTGGGCAGCAGTTTGCGATTTCTGCATGAACCGCATGGACCGCAATTGAAGATTCTCGCCAAGTGGTTCAAGGAAGCGGTGGCCGTCGCCGAGGAAAGGGACATCAAGCTCGCGGTGGAAAATCACATCGACTACAACAGTCACGAGATCCTGCAGTTGATTGACGCCGTGGGGTCCGATCACTTCGGGGTGAACCTGGACACGGCCAATTTCCTGCGGGTGATGGACGATCCGGTGGAGGCCACCGAAAGGCTGAAACGGCATATCTATGCCACACACATCAAGGACGTCCTGCCGGTGAAGGGCCGCAGCGTCAAGGCATGGAATTACTTCGCGTCGGTCGCGGCTGGAGAAGGCCTGGTCGCCATCGATCAAATAGCGGCCATCCTGGAAGGCGCGGGTTATGAGGGGTTCCTTGCCTTTGAGACCGACATGCCCCATCCGTCGTGGGAAAACAACGAGGAGGGGATGATCGAAAAGAGCATCCAATACCTGAAAAAGGTCGCCCTTGAGGTCTCCCGTGAGCCGGCCCATGCCTGAGAAAACGCTGAACGTGGCCATCATCGGCTGCAACTTCATGGGGAAAGCCCACTCCAATGCATGGCTTCAAGCCGCCCGTTTCTTCGATCTGCCGGCGCGGCCCGTGCTGAAGGTCGCCTGTGGTCGCCAGGCAGGGGCGGTGACCCGTTTTGCTGAGAACTGGGGCTGGCAGGGAATCGAGACCGACTGGCGCAAAGTCGTCGGACGGAGCGACGTGGATATCGTCGATATCGCGCTTCCCCCGCACCTGCATCACGACGTGGCGGTGGCCGCCGCAAAGGCGGGAAAGCACATCTTCTGCGAAAAACCCATGGCGTTATCGGTCGCCGAGGCCGGCGCCATGCTGGAAGCCGCAACCCAAGCCGGTGTCGTGCATTATGTCAACCACAACTACCGTCGCACGCCAGCCGTCCAACTGGCGAAGCGCGTGATGAACGATGGCCGTATCGGCCGCGTCTTCCACTGGCGCGGAGCTTACCAGCAGGACTGGATCGTCGATCCGGAATTTCCGCTCACGTGGCATCTCCAGAAGGAAACGGCTGGAACCGGACCCCATGGCGATCTGAATTCGCACAGCGTTGACCTTGCGCACTTCCTGGTGGGCGACGTCAAAAGCGTATCCTGTCTGACAGCGAGTTTTATTGACGAACGTCCGCTTCCCGGCGCAGGGGCCGCCACCTTTCGCGCTGGAAATCGTGCCGGCACGATGCGCAGGGGGCCGGTGACCGTCGAGGACGCGTCGCTCATGCAGGTGGAATTCGTGAATGGCGCCATCGGATCGTTCGAAGCGACGCGCTTCGCCCCGGGCAGGAAGAACCGCAATACCTTCGAAATCTACGGAAGCAACGGGAGCCTGCAGTTTGACCTGGAACGTATGAATGAGCTGCAATTCTTCTCACGCAGCGATCCGGCTGACGCCCAGGGTTTCCGCACGATACTGGTGACGGAGCCCTGCCATCCTTACGCGGGGAAATGGTGGCCGCCGGGGCACACCATCGGCTATGAGCATGGGTTCGTGCATGCGGTGGCGGATTTCGTCAGCGCCATCGTCGCAAAAACCCCGATGGACCCGGATTTTACGGATGGAATGAAGGTCATGACGGTCCTGGAAGCCGCCATGACGGCGGCGCGTTCGGGCGCGCGCGTCCGGATCGCTGCTCCAGAGCGTGTTGCCAGAGCATGAACACATGAAGGCGCGCCGTATCCTTTTCGATACCCGCGGATTCGTGATGGAGCGGGTGCTCAGCGACGAGGAGGTCCTTGATTTCCGCCGACTCATGGGGGATCTATTAAATCCGGAAATGAGGGGATCCAACCCTGAGTCGGCCAATTCCGCCATGCAGCATTTGGGCGATCCCCTGGGCAGCTTTGGATCCCGGGCGAAACAGTATTACATCCATCTGCTCGGTACGCCCGGCGCGCAGCCCCTTCTGCATGCCTATCACATCCCACGCGTTCTCGAAATCGTGGAGGATCTGCTGGGCTCCCATCCGATCATCAATAATGCTTCGATATTTGCCACGAATCCGGGAGTCCCTTACAGTCTTCCTTGGCACCGCGATGTTATTCAAGTCCCGGAGGAACATATCCGTGACGAGTTGTTTTCGTCAGCGTGGCGGCACAACAGCGTTCAGATCAACATTCCCCTGTACGAGGAAAATTGCCTTTGGGTGGTTCCCGGCAGCCACCGCCGTCCCAATACGCCACAGGAGAACGCTGCCTTTGGAGGATCCAGGCACTATGCGCCGCTGGATTCCATCATGCCGGATGGGGTGCCCGTGATGATCCCCGCGGGATACGCTCTGCTCTACAACAACAATCTCATCCACCGTGGTTTTAACAAAGGGATGAAGACCCCCCGGCGCACCCTGCATATGGGATACCACAGCGCCACCCGCAAGCCCAGTTGGCATTTCTATCTGCTCCCCCTGAGGCCACTCCTGGATCCGGCGTACCAGGCAACGCTCCAACCGCGAATCCGCGCAATGGTGGAGGAGTATATTGAGTGTCGCGAACGATTTCCACGCATGGAAGACACCTGGCAGCCCGGTTGGCCAGGACCCGTTGCAGGAGAAAATTTCCTTTCGGCAAAATCCTTTGACAAGCTATCGGCCTCCATGAAATGCGTGCCTTGCAGGAGTTAACAACTCAGAGGAAAGATGTATGAGACTGGGGGGCCCTGTGCCCGCAACAACCACCGCCGGAGAATGGATCGCGGCCCACAAGGAGGCCGGCTATCGTGCCGCCTACTGTCCCAGCGTGCCCAGCATGGAAGCCCTGGAGGAATATCTGGAAGCGGGCCATAGGGCGGGGTTGATCATTGCCGAAGTCGCGGCATGGAGCAACCCCTTGAGTCCCGATCCCGCTCAGCGCGGGAAGGCGTTGGAGTACTGCGTCGGCAAGCTCACGCTGGCCGAACAGATCGGCGCGCGCTGTTGTGTCAACATTGCCGGTTCTTGTGGAGCCAAGTGGGATGGGCCGCATCCGGACGACCTTACGGATGAAGTCTTCGATAGAATAGTGGCGAGCGTCCGCGCCATCATCGATGCGGTCAAGCCGTCGCGAACCTTTTATACGCTGGAGACCATGCCGTGGATGTATCCGGATTCGCCGGACAGTTACCTGCGACTCATCCGGGCCATCGATCGCAAAGCCTTCGCCGTGCACCTCGATCCCGTGAACCTCGTCTCCAGTCCCCAGCGATATTTCCACAACGCCGCGTTGATCCGTGAATGCTTCGAAAAGCTTGGGCCGCACATTCGATCCTGCCACGCCAAGGACATCATCCTGCGCGATCAGCTCACCGTCCACCTGGATGAAACGCGCCCCGGACTTGGGGCACTGGACTACCGAACCTTCCTGAAGGAGCTCGGCCGGTTGGATGCGGACGTATCGCTCATGCTCGAACATCTGCCGAACGAAACGGAATATCGCGCGGCGGCGGATCACATCCGATCCGTCGCACGTGAGGAAGGACTCACGCTATGACGCACCATGCCATCACCATCACCGCCAGGGAACGCGCCGAGTTGCTTGAAGTCACGCCCCCGCCTCTTGGCACACAAGAGATCCGGGGACGGACCCTGTTCAGCCTCATTTCACCGGGAACCGAGCTGGCCTACAACTACACGGGTGATAAGTTCCCTACGGTTCCCGGCTACGCCGCCGTTTTCATGGCAGAAGAAATCGGAAGCGATGTGAAGGATGTTGTCCCCGGAGCCACGCTTTTTTGCGCGGGACCGCATCGAAGTTTCCAGCAGGTGGAGGCGAACTCGGTTTTGGCGGTGCCACGGGGTCTTGCACCGGAGAAGGCGGTCCTCGCCCGTCTCATGGGCGTCTCCATGACGACCTTGATGACCACGGCGGCCCGTCCCGGCGATCTCGTGGCCATCAGCGGCGCCGGTCCCGTGGGATATCTTGCGGCGCAAATGTTCGCTCGTTCGGGATATGACGTGCTGGTGGCGGAACCGTCGGAGGAGAGGCGGCGTTACCTCCAGGAGGCCGGCCTATCGTCGGTTCACGCGCGTTTGCCGCATGAAGATGCCGCCGTGGCCGGAACGGTTGCGCTCGTGGTGGAATGTTCCGGCCATGAGCAGGCGGTGGCGGATGCCTGCCGGATCGTTCGCAAAGGAGGCGAAGTGGTGCTCGTCGGAGTTCCCTGGAAGAAGCGAACCGATCTGCTGGCCCATGAATTGCTCAGGCTAGTGTTTTACAAGTTTGTCGTGATGCGTAGCGGCTGGGAGTGGATGTTGCCCAGTCAATCGACGGACTTTCGCCCGCACAGCACCTTCTCTGGATTCGCCACCGCGTTGAAATGGTTATCGAAGAACGAGGTCTCCCCCAACGGACTCAGTACCTTGGTGAGCCCCGTGAATGCGCAATCGGCCTATCAGAACTTGATGCAAAACAAGGCTCTGGGACTGTTCTCCATCTTCGACTGGAGAAGCTCCTGAGTCACGGCATAGTGTCTGGTGACGGCAATTCGACCCCCGTGAACGCTTAAGAAAAAACCTACCCAAATGACCAAAGTTCTATGTCGGGCAGCTCTTTCGTTTGGCTCAAAAAATGCTTTTTGAGTATGGCTTCGCGCTGGGCAGAACTGCTGGGGATGGGAAGTCGCTACAAATTTTACAGGATCACGAATTGAAAACTTTGTCCGTCTGTGTGCTGCTGTTCGCCTCCCTCCTGGCTCGTGCTGGCGCGGGCGAAGCACTGCTGCACGATGATTTCGAGAAGGCATGGACCCCGCCCGCGCCTCCCGGCTGGAAGATGACCGGCGGTCAGGCCCCGGACGACTACTATACGCGCGATACCGAAAATCCGCACGGTGGCCAGGCGTCCCTGCGCATCCGCCATCCTGCCGACGGCGGCTGGCGCGCCCTCGAATTGTCCGCCGAACAACTCCCCACCAGACCCGCGAATATTTATACGATTTCATTCTGGGCGCGCGCTGAAAAGGCCGGTTTTGCGCGCTTCGACTGGAAGGCGCTCCAGTCGCTCAGCCAGGACACCCCATTCAAGGGCCATCACAAGCTGGAGGTCGGCCAGGAGTGGAAAGAGTTCGTCTTCCCGCTGCGGGAGGGCCAAGACTTCTTCGCCGATGAGGGGCGCCTCCTGCTCCTGATCTTCAGCGCGGTCTGGAATGAGAAGGAGGATCGCACGCTGTGGATCGACGATCTGCGCGTGACCGAGCAGCCCGATCCACACCCCCTCGGCCTGATCAACGATCGCAGCATCCCCCACGAGGCGCTCCAGCACCGGCTGCGGCCGGGCGACCGGCTGGAATTCAGCGTGGATCCGGGACAAAGGTTGCGCCCAGCAACCAAGGAAGCCGGCGGACTTTCGTTCCACACCCTGGTCGGATGGACCGAACCCTACCACCCGGAAGGCGACCATCCCTACCAGCTCGCACCGCTGGAGGGCGCCATCCGCGAAATGGAGTTGCCGCTGACCAGATTCTATGCCGTGGGGGAACCGCCTTTCGGCGTGGAGACCGGCATCGACAAGGTCGCGGAAGTTCTGCAACATGTGGGCATCGACCAGGAGCGCTGTGTCGTGGAGTTCGAACACCAGCATTCCACGCGAGCCTATCCTCCAGAAACCTGGGCGGACGGTGTGAAACACGCCCTGAAGAAAGGCTATGCCTTCCATCACTGGGAGATCGCCAACGAGCCCTATTCCGCCACCTGGGGCCTGCCGGATTTCGGCCAGGCCTACCCGACACCCGAGGCCTATATCGGGCAATGCAAGGCGGTGGCATCCGCCATCCGCGCGGTGGACCCGAAAGCGCAGATCGGAGTGGACATAGACCCGAACCAGACCCTGTGGGGCAATTACATTCTCAAACAGCTGGCCGGCGTGTATGATTTCGTCGCCCCGCATTTCTACTTCTGGGCCCGGCTCAAGCAGACGCCCTTCGAGGAGGTCGTCTTGACGGGCAATTACAAGATGCTCGACAAGGCCCTGCGTACGAAGGCCCTGATCCACGCCTACAACCCGGACCGTCAGGCCTACATCTACGATACCGAGTGGGGCGTGCTCGGGCACTCGGCCGGCGAGGAGGAAGGGTTCGATGTCCGGACCGCGAACATCATGGGCGTGCTGCATGTGGCGGTGCGTCTCATCTATTACGCCCGGGAGGACATCCTGCACGGGGCGAGCGGCTGGTGCCTGCTGGGCTGGATCAAGAAGTGCTCCAACGGCATCCTCACGCTCAACGCGCCCGAGAAGCGCTACATGCTCTACTGGCTCTACTACTACTTCAACCGTCATGTCGGCGAAACGGTGCTCGCCACCGACGGTGTAGCACCTTATAACCAGCCGCAATATGCCTGGGATCGTGAAAAGTTCGGCGGCCCGCAGACGCCGGTCCTGGCCACTCTGAGCAGGGATGAGAAGCAGATCTTCCTCGTCATCGCCAACGGCTCCTGGAGCAAGCCCGCCCCCTGCAAGGTGCACCTTTCGCATTTCCCCGCCGGCAAGGTTGAGGGCGTCGTCCTGGTGAATAGTGACCTGGACGGCAATCCCCTCCTCGATCGCAAGGAGGATGCCGTGCGGGACTTTGCAGTGGATCACGATGATGCAGGACTGAGCTGCACCATCCCCGCGCACGCGGTGGTGTTCCTGAAGGTCGTACGATCCGAATAAGGCCGGGACCCGTGAGCCTTTCCGCATTGAACCCCAAGGAAAGAAAAAATATGAAATTGAAGTCCTTCGGCCCCATCTTCGCCTTCTTCATCCTCGGGGTGGCGTCGCTTTTCCCGGACAATGCCCGCATCGACGTGGACGGCCGGGATCAGGGCATCAAGCTCTTGCCCGGAAGCAGACCGGCACACGGAAGGATCGAGAACGCGGGATGGCTCCAAGGCGACCTGAAGGACCAGGACCTCATGGTGGAGATTCCCGCCGGCGTGGAATGGGCCAGCGCCTCCTTCTCCTTCACGCCGGAAAAGGACGGCGTGGTCTCCATGAATGTGAAGGGGGAGTGGCACATGAAGGATGTCAGCCACCCTGAAATCCTGAAGCCGATCTGGATTCTCTATGACGACTTCACGGCCAGAAATGCTGAGATCAAGAATGGCGGCTTCGCTGGTTCTGCGGAAGGCTGGTCCCTCAAGGGTGAGGCGCAGTTCGTGGAAGATCGGGGGCACGACAAGCCCGGCTGCGCGAAGGTCTGGCACAATGCCCCCGCCATCCGGAACCTTGCAGTTAAAGGCGGGAAAGAGGTCACGGTCAGTTTCTGGTTCAGAAGGGCCAGCGACGAATCGCCGTTGCGGATCTTCACCATCGGTCACAGTTTCCATGCCAACTGGCTTCCCGGCTGGCTGAGCCTGGTCGAGGATCTCGCGGATGTCACGGTCCACGAGCAGCTGGGAGCCCTCCATGCTCGGAGGATCCCGCGTCATTCAGCACTGGGAGCTGCCCGACGACAACAATCCCGCTAAGGCGGCGCTGAAAGGAGGAAAGGTTCAGGTCCTCACCCTGTCACCGATGCTGTCTCCCGACGACGGCATCGACAAGTTTGCCGGTCTCGCCCTGGAACACAATTCCGACATCCGCATCACGCTGCAGGAATTCTGGCTTCCCTACGACAGGCTGGACTGTTTCAATGAAAAAAGCTTCGGCGATCAGGCCAGGTCGCTGCGAAATTGGGAGGATCCTCCCATCGCGCCGGGTGATGCCCAGAACGAAAAATACGACACGTCCCATTTCAATGTGCCCTCCGCAAGTCAAATCGACAAATTGCACGCTCCGTATTTCCAAAAAATGGACGCGTATGTCGAGGAGGAAAACCGAAAATTCGGAAAAAGGGTCATTTTCGTCGTGCCTGTCGGGCAGGCCGTGAACGCGCTGCGAAGAAAAGTCATCGAGGCCAAAGCCCCGGGGATCGAAAAACAGTCGGATCTGTTCATCGATCGCCTGGGCCATCCGGGGCCGGCCATCTGCGCCCTGTCCGCCTACTGCCATTTTGCCGTGATCTACCAGCGCAATCCTATCGGGCTCACCCTGCCGGCATGGCTGGCCAAGGAAGGCACCAAGGAGCGCTATCCTCAAGAACTGAATCTCCTGTTGCAACAGTTGGCCTGGGACGCAGTGACGCATCACCCCCTCAGCGGCGTCAATGGAGAGAGCACCGGCGTGAATGGGAAAAAATAGGTGACGATGGCCACGAGGAAGCCCCCGCGGCGGCGCGATCCAGATAGGGTAAAAGATGGTTGAACTGGTGACCCACTTTGTGGCCCTATGATCCATGGCACCGTAGCCAGCGGACCACGGGAAATTCAGCACCTTAGGAGGTACCCCGGTGATTAGATTGGGTGTTATCGGCTACGGACAGCGGATGCAGTGTCTTATCGGCGGCAGCAGTGGCATGGGCGGCAGCATGAAGGTTGCCATGCCGGACCTCAAGGTCTGCGCCATCCTCGATCCGGATGTCGCGGGGGTCAAGACGCGGCTTCCGGAAGAGGACCGTGAGGCCAAATTCTACACCGATTTTGACGAGATGATGCGCGTGGAGCGTTTGGATGCCTTGGCCATCGGCACCCGTTGTCATCAGCACACTCTCTACGCCATCAAGGCATCGAAGCTCGACCTGCCGCTGTTTCTTGAGAAGCCGGTGAGTATCAATATGGAGCAGGCCATCGAGCTTGAGTACGCCTTCGAAAACTCAAAGAGCCAGGTCGTCGTGAGCTTCCCACTGCGCTTCACCTCGATCCTGCAGAAAGCCCGGCGGTGCATCGAGGAGCGGGCCGTGGGCGTTCCCCAGCATATCATGGCCCACAACTACGTGTCTTACGGCATGGTCTATTTCGAGCAGGAATACCGGAACTATCAGATAACCCAGGGGCTGTTCGTGCAGAAAGCCACCCATGACCTGGACTACATGATGAGCCTCATGGGGTCGCCCATCACCCGTGTGGCGGCCATGGCGACCCGGGGGCATGTTTTCGGTGGAACCAAAGCGTCGGGTCTCTCCTGCTCCAAGTGCGGGGAAACAGAAACCTGCCGCGAGAGCCCGTACCGCCGCAAGCTCAGCCAGATCCCCACCTACGACGATCACCTGTGCCCGTTTAGCGTGGATTGCGGATCGCCGCGGACAGGGATGAACGAGGATTCCTCCAGTTGCGTGGTGGAGTTTGCCACGGGCGCTCATGGCGTTTACACCCAAATCTTCTACGCGCGGAAGGATGCCGGCAGGCGCGGCGCAACCGTCAGCGGCTACGAGGGCACCCTGAGCTTCGACTGGTACAAGGAGCAGTTGCGGCTGATGCCCCATTTTGAAGTCGGTGGCGGCACCTTCAATTTTCCCGCGGGGACCAATCATTTCGGCGGCGATCTCACCCTGGCCCTGCATTTCAAGGATGTCATCGCGGGCAAGGCCGCGCCCATCACGAGCCTCGCGAACGGCCTGCGGAGCATCTACACCTGCCTGGCGGCAAAGAAGTCGTCTGAAGAAGGCGCTTTTGTGGACGTGCGGCAGGTGGGCGCCGTGCCGAGCCGAGCGCGTTGAGTTATTGCCCCAGGTTAAGGTTGAGGTGACAGGGGCGCAAAACAGACTATAATCGTCGCCAGCCTCCTGGATTTAGATTGGGGCTCATGGATCGGATGCGCATGTGGAAAGGAAGCATGGACGACGTTCGTGTTTACAGCAAGGCGCTCAGTGGCAACGAAATCCAAGACCTGTACGGATAGGGGCGTTCGTCTTGGGCTGGCCAGAATGGCCAGGACCGCCCCATGAGTGAGCCGCTGGTCGAAACCCGGAGATCCGTCCTCACCAGCGATGCTCCCCTGACCTGGTATCCGGCCCGCCTGGAGACGCCGGAGGATGAAATGGAGGTCCACCTGGGGATGGAGTTCGGAATCGTGCTCGAAGGGGAGCTCCTGCGCACCTTGAAGGGATCGAAAAGGCTGTGCCGTGCCGGCGATACCTGGTTCATCAACGCTTACGAGCTGCACGGGTGGAAGACCACGGATCGGCTCCCCGTCAGGTTGCTGTCCGTCATCTTCCTGCCCTGGGCCATTGGAGGCAGCGTTTTTCCGGGCAGGATCAATTTGCACCAGCTCTTTTTAGTCGAGCCCGGCAAGCGGCCGGCATGCCACGAAGAGGCCATCCGCAAGGATCTCCTGCTCCAGGCGGAAGAGATGTTTCGCATCCCCTACAACAAAGATATTTTTGTCCAAGAGGCCCTGTTGCTCAGGCTGAAGCTCATCCTGTTGAGCATCCTGGGCGGCAGGGATCTGCCGGACAAACTGGCGAGTCCCTCGGAGACGATGGACAGATTCGTTCCGCATATCAAGGCCATCCTGAGCGACCCCTCCCCGCGCCGGGGGCAAGCGGAGGTCGCCAGGATGTGCCATATGAGCGTCTCTTCATTCCGCAACAAGTTCCGTACATTCATGGGTACAACCTACACCGAATACCAAACCCGGCATCGCCTCTCCCTGGTGTGCGGGGACCTCCTGCTGGGAAAAAAAATCGAAAACATTGCCCGGGATCACGGCTTCACGGACTCCGCCCACCTGAACAAGACCTTCAGGAAACACTTCGGCGTTTCCCCCGGGATGTACAGAAAAACGGGCCGGCTGTTCAATTAATTAGTCAAAAAGTTAAGGAATGTGGGCCAGATCCGTCTGGACCACGACCGCGCCGAAGCAAATCTGCTTGCCGCGCAGCCTGGCGCGGCTAGAACCCTTCCGGAATCCGGCACTCACAAAGATCGTTTCGAATGCGCCAAACTCTTGCGCAGCGAACTCGCTTCAAGGGACTTGGCCATAGATTGATATGATTTCCTGGGCACTCAGCGCCTTGTTGTAGAAGCGCACGTCGTCCAGTTTGCCATTTATTTCGCGAATAGTGCCGGTATTCCCGCCAAGGCAAAGGTTGTCCATACCCACGTAGCTGATGGACTTGGGGGCAGAAATTACGGCGGAGTTCCCGAGGGATCCGTTGATATAGATTTGAATATTGCCGTTGTTGAAAACTCCGGCCACGTGGTTCCAGATTCCGTTTCCCGAACTGAGGGCGTTGCTGACACTATACAAGTCGTAGCTAGTGGTTCCATTCCCCACCTGAAACTGAAGTCGACTCACTTGACTCCCGGAGTCATCCGTCCTGAGGGTGTAACCCCAAAATGCACCATTGGCGGTGCCGGTGCTGCGCTGCTTGTAAACGAGATGGGTGTCGTTCGTAGTGCCGCTGCTGCAGAGATACCAAGCAGTTATTGAAAAATAGCTCGTCTGTTGGTGAAGCGCGGAATTGCCGCAGTCTATGTAGTCGCCAGCGGAATTGGCGACGCCATTGAATTTGCGGGCGTTCTTCAGCTTTCCCGCCGACCAGTCGGAATCCGATCCCCCGGTCACTCTTCCGGAATTGCCATTCCCGCTGGAATCAACTGCTGTCGTGCCGGACGTCTCGTCGAGCTTCCACCAACCCACAAGGTTGCTCGAGGCAACGGTTCCAGCCTCCGAGTTCTTGCCGAGGACGTACCACTGCGTTCCGTCGCTGACCACCTGCGCGAAGGGCAGTCCGTTCGTGCTCGTGGTGAGATCGAGGGAGCCCAAGTCGTCAATGGCATTTCCGCCTCCGGTGAGATAAACGGAATTGGAAGTACTTGTCTTCTTGATGACATAGACCCGACCTGTTGAATTACCCGCGTAGGGCAGGTGCAGGGTAATATTGTCGCTGGAGGTATCGGCCAGGATCTGACCATTCGCGCTCAAGCTGGTGTTGGCGCTCACGGATTGCGTATCCCATCCCAGTGATCCAACTATTTCCAATGCCGATCTTGGGGAGGTGGTCCCCAACCCCAGATTGCCATTCATAATAATGGCGTTGCCGACGATATGCAGGTTGGCGGACGGACTCGTAGTGCCGATACCCAGGCCTGTCGTCGTCAAGGTTACCTCCGCCGGGGACGAGCTGTTCACGTCGAAAAGGATGTTGCCCGTGGAGGATTTGACGTCTCCCGTGATGCACGGCAGCAACAAGCGGCCGATGGTGATGGCGATTCCCCATACCAGGACGCGCGCCCTCATCGTGCCGGACGTGGTCAAGGGCCGCCCCCGCACAATTTTGGCACCACGTAATTTTTGCCCAGAAGAACGTACACCAGTACGGACCTCCTATAAAATTTGCCCCCCATGGTCCTTCAAGTGCAGCCCCCCACCGTATTATGCCGAATTATCCTTTGCGTCAACCTGGCGCAACCGGCAGGGAGCGCTTAAAACCCTTCAAATCTTGGGCTTTAATCAGCTCTAGCTGACCACTTCGCAAGCAGCCTGGGCGTCGCGGAAACGTTCGTAAGTTCCCGCCAGAATTTGCATCAGGTCCGGCCCTTCGGCAGCCAGTACCAGGACGCCCGGCTACGTCTGGATCTCAAGTTCACCAACAAAAGCGCGCGGATCGTTATCGAGAGGGAATGACCTAAAATCGGTGTGGGGCGTAGGACTCTCAGGCCTCCGGGGCCGGGCGAACGGACCTCCTGTCGAGCTGAAAGGCGGCTTTGCGCAGATCCAATGGGCGCAGGCCGAGTTCGCGGCGGAAGGTGCGGCAGAAATGGGCCGTATCGGCGAAACCACAGTCCAGGGCTATCTCCGTCACGGATCGCTGGCTTTCGGCCAGCAAGGCCATGGCTTTCGAGAGGCGGCGGCGCAGCAAATACTCTTTGTACCCCATGTGGAAGAAACGGCGAAAGACCCGGCAGAAATAGAAGCGCGAGAGTCCGCAGAGGCGGGCCGCCTGATCCAAACGCGGCTGCGCCTGCGCGTCTTTTTCCAGGATACCCAGCAGGGGGCGGAAGGTCTCCGGGCCTTTGCCCGTTGGCCCGACCTCTCCGCCGCGCCGCGCGCCCGCCAATTCCTCGATGGCGCGCAGGATGAGACGCAGGATATCGTCGCGCAGCGGGCGCTTTCCGCCGCGCAGCCGGATCTGATCCAGCCATGCCATGAGGGAGCGCAGGCGCCCATAATCATCTTCCGCCAGTTGGCCGACAAAGGGTGCCTCCGGAATCACGGGCCGGGACTCCCAGCGCAGGGCGGCCAGGAGCGCGGTCTCCACCTGCAACAGGTGCAAATCGAGCTCATCCCGGTCGCGAATATAGAAGTCATGACGGCATAAGGCGGGAACATAGACCACCGTGCGGGGCGCGAGGGGATAGATCCGGCCCTCGATATCCACCTCCCCTCCGGCGCGATCAAAACAGATGAATTCCAGCATGTCGTGAAAATGAGAGTTGCGCGGCTGGGCCGGCGCGCCGGCGTCCTTGGTGCGGTGCAGGGTGTAAAGCAGCTCTCCAGGCGCGAGCACGAGCTTTTCGTAGCTGGGCCTCGTCTTGGCAGAGCGCAATTTTGTTCTGAAACGCGGCAACGCGCTTATGGAAAGGACCCCCGGATCGCGACTAATATACAGGCAGTCGTGGAGGAGGAAACAGCGATGAGCCATCATGATAAAATCTCAGAGGCGGCGGAAGCCCTGCGCCAGACCGTTCCGGCCGCGAGCCGCCCCGAGGAGCGCGCGGCCGCCCTGGCACGCCTGCGCGCCTATCCCTTCCGCTTTCCCCGGGACCGCCGCGCCTTGGGAGGGCGCTTTTCCGTGGAGGAAAACCGTAGCCGGCTGCTGCGCTTCTTCTACCTGGAGCGCCGTCTGGCCCAGGCCCTGGGAGCCTGGACCCTCGCTATACCGGATTTCGAAGTGAAGATCGAGACCGGCCGCCATATCTTCTACCACTCCGATGCCGCGCGCGCGCTGCGCGAGCGCCTCTCTGAGCAAGAGTGCATCGAAAAACAGACGGACGATCACCGCGACGCGGAACTGGATCTCCTGATCGAGGAATTGCTTTGCGCCGAGGATGCTCCGGAACTTCTGGTGGGCGTCCACCTGGTGGCTGGGCGCGCCCTGGAGCGGGCTTACCGGCATCATGCCGACCTCTGCGATCCGGTGGCGGACGCGCCCACGCGCCGCGTCCTGGAGCGCCTTCTGCTGGACTGCGGGCCGATGCTGGACTGGGCCGAAAAAGCCGTCGAAGCCTACATCGCGGGCGGCGTTGAAGAGCATCGCCTGATGCGCTGGCGCGCCCACCTGGAACAGGTGTTGACGGCCATTGGCGGCATCGAGGGCCAGGGGGCGCGCTGCCTGCCGCCGGATCCGCTGCGCTCACGCGCGCGGCCTTTCCGGCGGAGCGAGGCCCCGCGCCGCGACGACCGCTTCGCGACTTTCATCCACACCGGCGACTACAATGTGGCCGACGGCACGCCGCGTCACGCGCCCGGTTCCTACGAGGCCGAGCGCCTGGGCTTTCTGCGCACCCAGCGCGACGAGGTGGACGCCATCGAGGCCTTCGGCACCTTCCTCTGGGACATCCGCTTTCGCGATTTCATGGCGGAAGTTCACCTGGCGCGCATCACCTGGGACGAGTGCCGCCATACCGAGATCGGCCATCGGGCCTTGCAGGCCGCCGGCTACGAGCCCTTCGAGCTTCAAAATCGCCTGACCAGCTCCACCTGCCGCGGACCCATGGAACCCGAGTACGCCATGGCCGAGATCAACCTCTTCGGCGAGGTGGGTGTGCTGCGCACCATCAACAAGCTGGTGGACGAGGCGCGTTTGCGCGGTGATAGCCTGATGGCCCACGTCGCCGATTACGTGCGGGCCGATGAGCGCACCCACGTGCGCAAGGGCGAATACATCCGCCGCCACATGTCGAACCTTGGCTTTAAGGAGCTGGAGTTCCAGACCCGGGTGAAATTCACCCAGTGCCTGCGCCAGCTCGGCGCCCTGCCCGCGGACAAGGAGTTCGACGCCGTGCTGAGCCGCGAGGAGATCGAGCACTTCATCGGCGAATGAGCCGCTTGAAATAATCCTGAGTTGGCTCGGGGAAAACCCGCGGAATCGTTATCTGGCCCACACCATCCAGCCTAAGGAAAATCACTGAATTCACGGATGGAACTCGCCTAACGGGCTGTTGCAGCCGCCCGGCCCCTGTTAGGATGGCGCCCCGTTGCTTTTGTTTAAAGCAATATCGCGGCACTTTTTGATAAAACAATTATGAGACCCACTGGATCGGCGAAGTCCCTGGAGAAGCGGCGCCACAAGGCCGTCGAGATGCTCAAGGGAGGGTTGAGCGTGCGGGCCGTGGCGCGTCGCGTCGGCGCCTCCGCCGCCTCGGTGTCGCGCTGGCAGCAGGCTTTCCACAAGGGCGGCAAGACCGCCCTGTCGGCGCGTCCCATCCCGGGCCGGCCCAGCCGGATTTCCGCCTCCACCCTCCAGCGCCTGCTCAAGATCCTCTCCAAGGGGGCCGCGGCTTCGGGGTTCTCCGATGGCGTCTGGACCCTGGAGCGGGTGAGCAAGGTCATCCGCAGGGAATTCAAGGTGAAATACCACCCGAGCCACGTCTGGCGCATCTTGCGCCGGGCCGGCTGGCGGGGATTGGCCCTGAAGGCAAGGACCGCCAAGCTTGGCCGTCCCGCGAAGTCCGCCGCGCATCACCGCGCTCGTCCGCACAAGAAGACACGTCACGCCCGGCGCTGAGGCGCCCACGGGCCGGGGCACGACGGGGTTGCGCCGCCTCAAGGTGGCGCCGGCGAGAAGACGGAGCGGCTTTTCCATCTACAGGCCGTGGCGGGACTTCGGAGCCCGGCGCGTGCTCCATTGACAGGAAGGACCCCTCTTAATCATGGCGCACCGAGGGAATCGTCTGTTTCCGCAAGAACGTAACTGCGCTTGGCATAGGGGCCGGGGGCTCCTTCCCGTGCTGGCCGCGGCGGCTCTGGTCGCGGGTTCGCTTTTCGCGGCGGGGGATGCGGCAGCGGGAACGCCCGACTACCGCGAATTCCCCGTCGTGGGCAGCCGCGTAGCGGTCTGGGTTATCGCCCAGCTCCACCTGCTGTTCGCCGCTTTCGTGCTGGCCGTGCCCATGTTCGCGGTGATCATCGAATTCATCGGCTTCAAGACCAAGGACAAGCGCTACGACCGGCTGGCACACGAGTTCACCAAGCTGCTTTCGGCCTCTTTCTCCTTCACGGCCACCCTGGGGGCTTCCCTCACCTTCATGCTCGTCTTCCTCTACCCGAGGTTCATGACGTATTTCACCAAGATCTTCGGGCTCACCTATCTGCCTTACACGCTGCTGTTCTTCGCCGAGGCGGGTTTCCTCTACAGCTACTATTACGGCTGGGGCAAATTCTCCCCGCGCGTGCACCTGCTGCTGGGACTTGGGCTCAACGTGGTGGGCACCTGCATCATGGCGCTCGCCAACTCCTGGCTCACCTTCATGATGTCGCCTCGGGGCGTGGACGAGGCCGGCAACCTCACCAGCCTGCAGGCCGCCATGACCAATTTCACCTGGATGCCCATCAACATCCACCGCTTCATCGCCAATATCGCCTTTGGCGGTTCCATCGCCGCGGCCTACGCGGGCGTGAAATTTTTGCACGCCAAAAGTGACGAGGAGCGCGCGCACTACGACTGGATGGGCTACATCGGCAATTTCGTGGCCATCTGCGCCTTCCTGCCGCTGCCCTTCGCCGGCTACTATCTGGCCTTCGAGATCTACGGCTTCAACCAGGGCATGGGCATGACCATGATGGGCGGGGCCTTCTCCTGGCTGTTCGTGATCCAGGCCATGATGATCGGCGTACTGTTCCTCGGGGCCAACTTCTACTTCTGGCTCAGCATGGGGCGCATCGAAGGCACCCAGGTTTACCGCAAGTTCGTAAAGTACCTGCTCCTGGTGGGAGGGCTCTGCACGGCGGCCTGGGCCACGCCGCGCTACCCTATTTCCAGCGCCGAGGAACTCGGCCTCATGGGCGGGCCCAGCCACCCCATCCTCAAGTTCTTCGGGCAGATGTCCTCCAAGAACACGGCGGTGAACCTGTTCATCCTCACCACCTTCCTGAGCTTCTACCTTTTCCGGCGCAGCGGCAAACGCCCCGTGGTGAGCTGGGCCAAGTCCGGAGTCGTGGCCCAAATGGTCATCTTCTTCAGTTGCGTCACGGCCGTGATCTTTATCGGCGTCGATGGCTACTTCGTGGACACCAGTTTCCGCATCAACGTGCTCTCGCCTGTGCAAGTGTTAAGCGTACTCATCACCATGATCGCCGTGGTGGTGCTGGATATTTTCATTTTCCGTGGCGCCGAGAAAACCGGCGAGGTGCGCTGGGGCAGGATGCCGGCCATCTCGCAGTACGTGCTGTTCCTGCTGGCCATCAGCTTCACCTGGCTCATGGGCCTTATGGGCTATGTGCGCTCGGGGCTCAGGATGGAATGGCACGTTTACGGCGTGCTGCGCGACGATTCGGCCCACAACTACACGCCCAGCCTGGGTTTCGCCACCCAGGTGGTTTCGGTGACGGTGCTGATTTTTTTCGTGTTCATCGCCTTCGTCTTCTACCTCGCCAGCCTGCCCTCGCTGCCCGACTATGGCGAAAAAGAAGGGGGTGAGGGCGCCCACGGACACGATCCCGAAAAGGCCCACGCGTGAATCACGGTCCGCTCATCGTCCTCGTCACCCTGGCGGCTACCGGGATTTACACCATGGTGGGCCAGATGGTGCCCCAGAAGGAGGTTTGGCCTCCCAAGCCCATTGACACCAGCAAACTCGAAAGCCTGGACGCGGAACAACTTGCCGCGGTGGGCAAGACCATCTTCGAGCCGGGGGGCAAGGGCAAGTGCTCGGAATGCCATTACGCCGGCAGCCGCTTTCCCAACCTGCTCAATATCGGCGCGGAGGCCGGCACGCGCAAGCCTGGCTACAGCGACGTGGACTACATCTCCGAGTCCATCTACGAGCCCAACGCCTTCATCGTTCCGGGCCAGAATCCCGGCATGCCCGTGATCAACAAGCCGCCCATCGGCCTCAATGACAAGGAGATCAAGGCGGTCATCGCCTACATCCAGAGCCGCGGCGGCACGCCCACGGTCACCATCGCCACCAAGCTCAAGTACGAATCCGCCGCGGGTTCCGCCCCGGCGGAAGAGGCCGGCGCGCCGCACGCGCCCCGGACTCCGGCTCAGATCCTATCCGACTTTGCCTGCGCCACCTGCCACAACCTCGACAAGCCCGACAAACTGGCGGGACCGAGCCTCTTCGATGTCGGCCAGCGGCTCAGCAAGGCTGAGATCTACGAGTCCATCCTGGAACCGGACGCCAAAATCGCCGCCGGCTTCGCTCCCGGCATGATGGCGCCGATGCTGAAGGGCGGCGGTTTCTACGACAAGGTGCGCGCCGGGGAACTCCAGGCGCTGGTGGAATTCCTCGCCGCCAAGAAGGGGAAATAAAATCCGCCCCATGAGCCTCGGCATCACGCTCACCTGCGCCTTCATCATCCTGGTGCTCGCCGCCATGCAGGGCGTCATGGGTTTCAAAGTGCACATCTGGGTGTGGATCCTGGCCTGGATCGGGTGCTTCTACACCGTGCTGGCCCACGGCTTCACCGTGCCTATTCCGGCCTCCACGGTGAAGATCTACATGGCCATCGTCTCCTTCTGTCTTTTCCTCTACGCGCTTTCGGATCCCGACAAAGCCGAAGCCTTCAGGGGGCCGGTGCTGGCGCTGATCACCGATAAAAAGTACAATGCACTGGTGATTTTAATCCTCATCGCGCTGCCCCTGCTGGCTGCCGGGGCCGCCTATCAGGACCTCACGCGCAAGGTGGTGCCGCCGCCGTTCGGTCGCTCGGTGCACCCGGCGGCCCCCGCCAGCGTCAACTTCAAGGGCAAGGTCGTGGATATCCTCAAGGGCGAGAACCCCTTCACCGCCCTCAAGGAAAAGGATGCCGGAAAATACCGTGAGCATGTCGAGAACGGCAAACGCGTCTATTACCAGAACTGCTTCTTCTGCCATGGCGACCGCATGGAGGGCGCGGGGATCTACGCTTACGGCCTGGATCCCAAGCCCACGAATTTCCAGGACGCCACCCTGCTGCCCAGCCTGGAGGAATCCTTCCTGTTCTGGCGCGTGTCCAAGGGCGGCATCGGGCTGCCCGAAGAGGGGGGGCCTTGGGCCACCGCCATGCCGGCCTGGGAGAACTTCCTGAGCGAGGACGAGATTTGGGAAGTCATCCTCTACCTCAGCGAATACACGGGCTTCGCGGCGCGCGCCAAGGAGCACCACGGAGCGGGGCATTGAAAGCGCTGGCGCTCCCATGGCTGCGCCGCGCGCTGCGCGTGGCGCCGGTTTTCCTGGCGTTTACCTTTTCGGCCCGCGCCGTCGAACCTGATATCGGCAGCGACGCCCAGCGCGCCAAGGGCAAGGAACTGTACGAGAAATTCTGCTCCCAGTGCCACGGCATGCAGGGCGATGGCAAGGGGTTCGCCCAACTGACCCTCAAACCCTGGCCGCGCGACTTCACCCGCGGGATGTACAAGTACAAGAGTACCGTGGGCGACCGGCTGCCCACCACCGAGGATATCATGCGCGTCATCCGCAGGGGCAATCCCTACACCGGCATGCCCGGGTGGCCCAACTTCACGGACGAGGAAGTGCGCAGCCTGGCCTACCACGTGAAGACCTTTTCGGAGTATTTCAAGGATGCCGAGCTGCACAAGGATCCCAGCTCCGCTCCCATTCCGGAAAACTTCCCGGCTCAGGCGCCGGCTTTTTCCAAGGAGTCCGCCGCGCGCGGCCGCAAGCTCTTTGCCGAGAACAAGTGCGTCAATTGCCACGGCGAGTCCGGTCGCGGGGCCGGCAGCGCCGCTCACGAGCAGAAGGACATGGATGGCCGGCCCATCCAGCCGCGCGATCTCACCAAGCGCTGGACCTTCCGCAACGGCCACTCCCGCCTCGATATCTTCCGCACGCTGACCACGGGCATCGCCCCCATGCCCAATTTCAAGGAACTGCCCGAGGCCGACCGTTGGGCGCTGGTGGACTTCGTCCAGTCCCTGGGCCAGGGCGATGACCCTGACTACAAGAGCGTGATCATGGCCGCCAAGGTGGAGGGCGATCTGGACCTCGAAAAAGGCGGGGCGCTTTTCGCCAGCGCCGAGCCCGCCAACATCGCGGCTTTCGGTCAGGTCACCCAGCCGGGACGCGGTTTCTACGCCTCCTGCAACGGTGCCGAGGTGCGTGCCGTCTATAACCGGCAGGAGATCGCCTTCGAGATCGCCTGGCACGACATGAAGGCGGAGACAGAAAGCAAGAACGCCCCGGACATCGCGCTCCCGCCCTATAACTACGAAAGCCCCGAGGAGGAGCAGGCGGGAGATGATGAATTTTGCGATGCCGTGGCCGTACAAATACCCTCCGCCAAGCCCGCCGGCGCCGTCAAGCCCTACTTCATCTTCGGCGACAGCAAGCTCGCCGTGGACCTGTGGTTCGCCCCGCTCTCCTCCACGGAGCCCGGCCACGCCAAGCTCTATGTGGCCAAGGGTGCCAAGAGCGTCAGCCTCAAGGAGGAGCGTGGGCAGGAAGTGGCCTTCGCCGTGCGCCGCGAGGAGGGCCAGTGGGTGGCGTATTTCAAACGCGCCCTGGCGGCGCCGGGCGCCATGGTCTTCAAGGAGAATGAATTCGCGCCCGTCGCGTTCTCCTTCTGGGACGGGTTCTTCAAGGAGCGCGGCAACAAGCGCGCCCTCACCTCCTGGGTGGCTGTTTATCTGGCGGCGCCCGTGCCCCGCGAACTCATCGCCAGCCGCATGCTGGGCAGCGGACTCATTGTCTTTGCGGGCCTGCTCTTCATCGTGTCTATCTGCCGGCTGCAACGCAGCCGCTCTTCCTCGACCCACCTTTCGTGAAGCCCTAGTTTCGGAGATCGTCATGTACAAAAACATCCTCGTCCCCCTCGACAACTCCGAGCACTCCAACCAAGCCGCGCGCACGGCGGTGAGCCTCGGGCGGTCCTGCGGCGCCAAGCTCACCGGTAACCACGTCTATGCGGCGCGGCTCCACGACTACCGCTTCAAGCAGATGGAGTTCACGCTTCCCAACGAGTACCTGGAGGAAACCGAGCTGGATCGCCAGCGTAAGATCCACGACAGCCTCATCACCATGGGGCTGAAGCTCATCTCCGACTGCTATCTGAACCCGCTGGAGACGCAGTGCAAGGCGGCGGGTCTCACCATGGATCGCAAGATGATGGACGGCAAGCACCACGTCGAACTCTTGAAGGACATCAAGGCCTCGGGTTACGACCTCACGGTCCTCGGCGCGGTGGGCGTGGGGCGCATGAAGGACAGCCAGATCGGCTCGGTGTGCGAGCGCGTAGCGCGCTGCGCCAGCGGCGACGTGTGGGTCGTGAAGCGCGTCCCCGCTGCGGGCGAGGCCGAGCGCGATACCATCCTGGTGGGCATTGACGGCTCACCCCAGTCTTTCGGGGCGCTGCTCACCGCGTTCGATCTCGCGGCGCGCTTCAGGAAGAAGCTGGCGCTCATCGGCGTCTACGACCCCTACCTCCACTACCAGGTCTTCAACAGCGTGGTGGAAGTGCTCACCGAGCAGGCCGCCAAGGTGTTCCGCTTCGAGGAGCAGAACCAGTTGCACGAGGAGGTCATTGACACGGGTCTGGCGCAGATCTACCAGTCGCACCTCGACGTCGGCGAGAAAATCATCCGCGAAAGGGCAAAGGAAGCCGGCGTGCCGGTGGAAAAGGTGCTGTTGGATGGTAAAGCCTTTCAGCGCATCCTCGACCACGCGCGCAAAATCCAGCCCTGGCTCATCGTGGTGGGCCGCATCGGCGTGCACAGCGACCGCCAGGAGACCGCCCTCGGCAGCAATTCCGAGAACCTGCTGCGCCTGGCCCCGTGCGACATCCTGCTCACGACGCGCACCGAGATCCCCGCCCTCGACCTCAAGGCCGAAGAGAGCATCGCCTGGACCACGGAAGCCCTGGAGCGCATGAAACGCGTCCCCGATCTCGTGCGCGGCATCGCGCGCACCGGCATCCTGCGCATCGCCATCGAGCAGGGCCACAGCGTGATCACCAACTCCGTCATTGATGAGGCCATGGACCGCTTCATGCCCAAGTACGCGGCCCAGCAGACCGAGAAGCTGGCCGAGGCCCTGGCCTTCGAGAAAGCCCGGCGCGGCGAGACGGCCATCTGCAAGAAGTGCGGCATCACCGCCGGCGAGTCCGATCCCGTGCGCTGCTCGGTGTGCGGCGGAGTGGAGTTCGAGAAGATAACCTCCGAGATGGTGGACCGCATCATCGAGGCCGAAGGCGGAGCCGAAGAAGAAACCGCCTATGACGGCCGCAAGCTCAAGTGGACGGTCGAGGCGCGCGAAGTGCTGCGCTGCATCCCCGACGCCTATCAGAAGCGCCGCGCCAAGGCGCGCATTGACAAGCAGGCGCGGCTCATGAAGAGCGACGCCGTTAGCGCCGAATTCGCGCGCCGCGTGCTGGAAGAAATAGGCCACGGCGATGAGCTCAGGAAGGCCGCTGCGCAGCCCGCCGCGCCGGTCGAGCATGGCCTCAACCCCGCCGAAATGGAGCGCGGCCTCAAGTTCATCGCCCGCGACGCCAAGCTGGTGCCCCTGAAGTCCGTCTTCGATTGGGAGGATTCCGCCGTCGAGCGCATCCTGCGCGTGCCCTCGGGCTTCATGCGCGACCGCGTGCAGGAGCGCGTCGAGGCCCTCGCCCTGGAGCGCACGGTCCTCAAAATAAACTTCGCTCTGGTGGAAGAAGGCATCGCCTTCGGCCGCCAGCAGATGGAAGCCATGCTCGCCGGCGCCGCGGCGCCCAAGCCCGCCAGCAGCGCAACGCCCATCTATAGCAAACTGGGAGAGGTGGACTACAACCTGCCCAACCCGCCCAAAGAAGCGCTGAACGAGATCGGCATCATGTCCGAACTCGACCGCCGCCGCAGCGAAATAGCCGCCCATCCCCAGGGCTGAGGGTTCTTTTCAGGTTAACCGCCTCGGTTCCCCCTCTCCCTCTGGGAGAGGGTCGGGGTGAGGGTGTCGGTAACCAGCGGCGTTTCTATCCAAGCGGACCGGCTATCATGGAAGAAACGTGACCGCATTTTCCGAGTCCGGTTCCTCAGATAAATCGCTCGGCGCTGGCAGGTGCCAGCGAAGACCAAAAATATTACTCAAAATATTGCTGCTTCTTTTGGCGTTTGCCATTTGTATGGCGTTAGCGACTATTTTTGGAGACCAACTGAGGGATCTCATGAGAACTCCGGAGGCCGAAAAGCCCATCCTTATTCTCGGATCCCCAACACCCACATCAGCAGATGAAGCTGTGTATAAATCCCTAGACCCGTGAAGTTCCGCCATGCCCTCCTTCCGCTTCCTCCGGCCTGATGATTTTCCCCTGCTCGCGGCGGCGGTAAACGCCTGCTACGACGTGCATTTTCCAGGAACGCAGCCCTATAGCACCGAGCGAGCGCGCCGCGAGATGAAGGACCTCGGCCTCTGGGCTAGTTCCTGCATGCTGGCCCTGGAAGACAAGGACCCCGCATCGGTGCTGGTCGGGGCGCGCGGGGCACAGGCCTCTTCTATTCTGCGCCTCGGCACGCACCCCGATCACCAGCGCCGGGGCCACGCCGGCCACATGCTGGAGTCCCTGGTGGCCAAGATGCGCATCGTGGGGCCGAAGAAGCTCCGGGTCGAGTTGCCTGAAGAAAGAGCCGATCTGCGAGCCTTTTTCGCCAAGCGCGGCTTCAAGGACATGGCCGAATTGCGCGACTATGGCTTAGAGACCGAACTTCCCGCCCCGGCGCATCCCGAAATGATCACGCCCCTGAACTTGAACGATGTGGAGGACCGCCTGCCAAACCTGGAAACCTGCGCCTGGACGCGGGGCACGGTCGCCTTGCGGCGACTGGGGGAGAAGCTTTCGGGATTGGGCGTGAACACGATGGACGGTATCGCGGCTTATCTTCTCTACCCTGCGGCGGCGGATCCTGGCGCTGGCCGTCCCGTAGAGATCCTGGCTTTGGGCTGCGCCGACGCCAGCCGCGCCCACTTGTTTCTCGGCATGCTCTGCGCCAAGCTACACGGCATTTCGGGCTTGCCGCTCATGATCCCGCGGCTTGCCCAAGGCGAAATTTCCTTTGAAATCGTCGAAAATCTGGGATTCTCCTGCACCCGCCGCTACCGGCTTTATGAACGGGCCGTTTGACGTCCACGCTGGGCTTTCCGTGTCTTCAAGGCATTGCCACGCGGCGGCGCCGGCGCCCTGGCGGCGCGGCGCGAGCGCGCATGATGGGCCGGCGGCGTAGCGTCGCCACCATGCCCTTGCCCAACGTCGATCATCAACCTTCCCAGGCTCCAACGGATCCGCCGCTTCGGGCCGCTGAGGCCCGTCCCAAGGGCCTCAAGTCGTTCTTGCAGGCCATGCGCCAGCGCGCCGTCGCGGATTACGAGCGGGACATCTTGGACTTCCTGGAGCCTTCAGGACAGCCCGTCGCGCTGCTCGACTGCGGCTGCAACGACGGGGCCTGGACTCAGCGCCTGGGCGCACGCCTGGGCAGTGGCCGCCTGCATGGCATCGAGTTCGTCGAGGAGCGCCGGCGGCTGGCCGTCAGCAAAGGCATCAACGCCTTGTGGGGAGACCTGAACAACACCTTCCCTTTTCCAGAGCAACACTTCGATGCCGTCCATGCCAGCCAGGTCATCGAGCACCTCGCCGACACCGATGCCTTCATCCAGGAGATCTGGCGCGTGCTCAAGCCCGGAGGCTACGCCATCATCTGCACCGAGAACCTGGCGAGCTGGCACAATATCTTCGCGTTGCTGTGGGGCTGGCAGCCCTTTTCCCTGGCCAACGTGTGCGAAAAGAAATTCCAGATCGGCAATCCGCTCGCCCTGCACAACGGCGAGGCGGCCTCGAACCCCAAGAGCTGGCTGCATACACGCGTCTTCGCCTACCGGGGCCTCAAAGAGGTTTTTGCGGAGCATGGCTTCAAGATTGAACGCGCCACGGGCTCCGGGTATTTTCCCCTGCCCTCCTTCCTGGGCCGGCTGGATCCCCGGCATGCCGCCTTTCTGACCCTCAAGGCCAGGAAACCGCGGTGAGCATGCCGGAGCCCCCGCTGCTGGCCTTCGAGCGCGGCACCCTCGTCCTGCCCGCCACGGGCTGGGATGGCGAGCTCGCCCGGCTCCTGGAGGGACTTTTCGCGTTGGATGCGCGCACGGGGAACTACCGCGCCCCGGCGCTGTGCTACGCCGAAACGGCCATCCGGCTGCACCGCGCCAAGATTCCCTTCCGCGACGGCGTGCGCCGCTTCGAGCGCCGCCGCTTCAATTTCACCCATAAGCACCCGCCCCGCCCCTATCAGGTGGAGGCCCTGCAGAAATGGATCGCGGCGGAGCGGCGCGGGGTGGTGGTGCTGCCCACCGGCACCGGCAAGTCGCTGCTCGCCTGCCTCGCCATCGAGAAAGCGGGCCGCGACACCCTGGTCATCGTGCCCACCCTCGACCTCCTGGAACAGTGGCGCGAGAACCTCAAGAATTCCTTTGCGGAGCCCGTGGGCGTGCTCGGGGGCGGGCGGCGCGAGGTCCATTCCCTCACGGTCTCCACCTACGACTCCGCCCTGCCCTTCATGGAACACCAGGGGGGCCGCTTCGGATTCCTGGTCGCCGACGAATGCCATCACCTGCCGAGTCCGGCCAGCCAGTGGATCGCGCGCATGTCGGCGGCGCCCTTCCGGCTCGGGCTCACCGCCACACCCGATCGCGCGGATGGCGGCGAGGCGCTGCTCGGGGAGCTGCTCGGGCCGCTGGTTTACGCCCGCGGCATCGAAGAGCTGGCGGGGCCTTATTTGAGCCACTACGCCACGCGCCAGGTCCTGGTGCCGCTTTCCGCCGAGGAGGCGAAAGAGTACCGCCACACCCGCGCGCAGTACCTCGGTTTCGCGCGCACCAACGACTTGAAGTTCGACGGCCCCGAGGACTGGAGCCGCTTCCTGGCCACCTGCATGAAGAGCGAAGAGGGCCGCTCCGCCTACCGCGCCTACCGCCGCCAGCGCAGCCTGGCGCTTTCGGCGCAGAGCAAAATGGAGGCGCTCTTCGATCTGTTGCGCCGGCACCGCCACGAGCGCGCGCTGGTGTTCACCGACGACAACGCCACCGCCTACCACATCGCCGAGACCTTCCTGCTGCCGGTCATCACCCACCATACTTCCGGGCCGGAACGGCGCGCGCTGCTCGACGATTTCCGCAAAGGAACGCTGCCCGTGCTCGTCACCTCGCGCGTTTTGAACGAAGGCGTGGACGTGCCCGAAGCCAGCGTCGGCATCGTGGTCTCGGGCAGCGGCAGCGTGCGCGAGCACGTGCAGCGCCTGGGGCGCATCCTGCGCAAGGTGCAAGGCAAGCGCGCCGTGCTTTACGAGCTCGTCTCCGCCGGCACCGGCGAGTTCCACCAGAGCCGCCGGCGCCGCAACCACCGTGCTTACCAGAGAACTGCTGCGCTATAAGGTGGCGGCGGGGGAAATCATCCCCCTGCTGCTGCCCGTCACCAGCGCCTGGCTCGCCTGGGCCGGGAAGGCGCTGGAGCTTTTCCGCGCCAGCCCCGGCCGCAACATGGTGGAGTTCCAGGAGGAGACCACGGCCCTGGCCGAATCGTCGGGCCACCGCGCCGCGCTGCGCGGCTTTTTCCAGTTGCTCGAACGCCGCATCACGCTGGTCCCCGGTCCTGGCGAGGACGACCTGGCGCGCCGCCGCGAGCTGCTGCGCCGCGCCAGCGCCCGCATGCGCGAGGAAGCTCTCCCTTCGCTCTCGCGCTGGAAGGTCGTGGCGGAGCAGGAGCTGTCCACCTCGGGTTGGCAGGGACCGCTCTATCCGGAAATCCCCGCGCGGCGCACGGTGGCGGCCTTCGAAGACATGGAGGCCGGCGCGCTGTTGGAGCGCTACAACCTGGCCCTGGTGCAGGGGATGCTGCTGCACGCGCACTCGCTTGAACTCGAACTCCCGGGTTCCAGCCCCGGTCAACTGCGCCATCTGCTGCGGCTGCTGCGTTTCTTCGGCCTGGTCTTCAAGGCGGAGGGAGAAGGCCGCCGGCTGCACATCGAGGAAATCACGGAGGGCCTGGCCGGAACGCCGCGGCGGCGCGCGGCGGGCTTGGCGAGCCTCATGGCTTTCCTGCCCCAACTGCCCTTCGAACTGGAGGCGCGCTTAGAAATCCCCGGCGCGGAACCGGGCCGCCTGCGCCTGGACGGCGGCGCGGGTCTCAGATCCTCCAGCCCGCCCTTCTTCGACTATGTGCCGGATGAGCTGCGGGTTTTTCGCGATTCCGCCAACGCGGCGCTGCGCGAACTCGGTTTCCTTTGCGCCGAAGCGCCGTTGCCCAGCGGGGCACCGGCGCAGTGGGCCGTTCCAGATTTTTCCTGGCGCGCGCCGGATGGGCGCGAACTGCACATCGAAATTTTCCGCGACGCCGCGCCGCTGCGACGCCGGGTCGAGCAGTGCGCCAGCGCGGCCCCCGCCCGCACCGTCTTTGCCGTCGAGCGGCGGCTTTTCAAAGACGAAAAACAAACTTTCCCCGTTCCCCACTTCACCTTCCGCGACATCCCCGCCCCGCGCCGCTTCCTCGAGTGCGCCCGCGCGGCGGGTTTCCTCGCGACAGCGAGCGAGCCCCTGGGCGCGCCGGTTGGTGCGGAAACCAAGCCGATATAATCGCCGCCATGATGCTCTGGAAACGAATCCTGGTTTTCGCCCTGGCGTGGGTTTGCAATTTTCTGATGGTTCAGGCGGGGGAACCCTCCGGCGAACCGCCGCTTCCTTCCAAGGGAGATCCGGCCACCGCGAAGCTGGTGGCTTGGTCTGGAAATGCAGGCGAGCGCGCCGTCGGTCCCGAGGGCGGCCGCCAGGTGCTGCGCCAATTCGCGACGGTGCTGGAACACCTGAACGGCATCAGCGGCGAGAAAACCCTCGCGAACCCGCGCTTCGCCGCGGATCGCCAGATCATCACCCGCGACTACTGGAAGGTGATCCACGACTGGGGGCGGGCGCAGGTGGGGCCAACAGCGGACCCAAAGGCGAACGCCAATGGCGAGGCGCTCGCCGCAGAACTCCTGGCTGCGCTCGAAGCCGGCGCGGCTCCCGGCCAGTACCGCCTGCCTTTCCTCGCGCGCCTGGGCCGCCACGCGGAGTTTTATTCGGAATTGCGCCGCGATCTGGAACTGTCCATCTCCTTCCCTGAACGCCTGAACGTGGAACTCGAAATCCCGCCGTCCTTCCGCTTTCCCGAGAATTTGCCGCCAGCGGTACTGCTGGACGCGCTCTCGGTCTATGACCTCTGCCGCCAGCGCGGCTGGCTGCCAGGTGAGGAGGAGGAGCGCGCCATCCTGGGCGAAATAGCGCGCCGGCTCGAAGCCGCGGGCCGCACGCCCTACGCCCTCACGGCCCTCAAGATGATCACCGAGGAGAATCGCGGCGCTGTGGAGAAGGCCGGCATCGCGCGGCTGGAGCAGAAGATCCGCGAACACCAGCTTGACTGAGCAGCGCGTGCCCGTCGCCCTCTGCCAGCTCGAGGTGCGGCCGGGCCAGCCCTACCACAACCTTGAGCGCGCGCGCGGGCTGCTGGCTCGGGCCGTCGCCAGCGGAGCGCGCCTCGCCGTGCTCCCCGAAATGGCCTTACCGGGCTACCTCCTGGGCGACCTGTGGGAACGCGATGCCTTCCTGCGCGAGTGTCTGGACGCCCAGGAGCAGCTCGTGCGCGCGGCGGGTGAAATGGGCCTGGCCGTGGCCTTCGGCGGCTTGGCCGTGGACTTTGATCGCAACGGCGAAGACGGCCGCCCGCGCAAATACAACGCCTTTCTCCTGGCCTGGCGCGGACGCCTGATACCGCCCGCAGGCGGCCCCCACCCCTTCAGCGTGAAGACGCTGCTGCCGAACTACCGCGAATTCGACGACAGCCGACATTTCTTTGACAACCGCAAGCTGGCCCGCGAACTGGGCCGGCCGCTCGCGGAGCTCCTGAACCCGCACCGCCTGCCCGACGAGATTGGCGGATGCGCCGTGGGCGGCATGCTCTGCGAGGACGGCTGGTGGGAGGACTACGGTTTCTCGCCCGCCGCCGTCCTCGCCCAGCGCGGCGCCAAGCTGCTGCTCAACCTGAGCTGCTCGCCGTTCACTCTCGGCAAGAACAGCAAGCGCCATCGCGTCTTCAATCGCATCGCCGCCGAACTCGCGCTGCCGCTCGTTTACTGCAACTGCACCGGCCTGCAGAACAACGGCAAGACGGTCTATACCTTCGACGGCCGCAGCGCTGTTTATGCGCCCGGCGGTGGCCTCAGCATGGAAATGCCGGCCTTTGAAGAAGGCGTGGCACTCGCCGACCCCTTCGCGCCAGCGCGCGCGCCCGGCGCCGAGGTAAGCGTCGGAACAGGAACCCAAGCAGGAGGAGTCCTGGGTGTTTCAACCGCCGTTGAAGCCGAACCGCTGCTTCCCGCCCTGCTCTACGGCACGCGCAAATTCCTGGAGCTGACCCATACTCAGCGCGTGGTCATCGGCGCTTCCGGTGGCATTGATTCGGCCCTGGCCGCCGCCCTGTACGCGCGCGTGCTGCCGGCTGAGGACCTGCTGCTGCTCAACATGCCGAGCCGCCACAACACCGCGCTCACGCGCGGAGCCGCGAAGCAGCTTGCGGACAACCTGGGCTGCCTCTACGGCGTCGCCCCCATCGAAAAAAGCGTCGCGCTCACGGAGCAGGAATTCGCCGCCCTGGAAATCAGCGGCGCCGGACGGAGTACGCCGCTGCGCCTCACGCTCTCCGCGGCGGCCCAGGAAAACGTCCAGGCCCGGGACCGCTCAGCGCGCCTGCTCGCCGCCGCCGCCGCCGCCTTCGGCGGCGCCTTCACCTGCAACGCCAACAAGAGCGAACTCACCGTGGGCTACACCACCTTCTACGGCGACCTCGGCGGCTTCTTCGCCAACCTCGCCGATCTCTGGAAGGGCCAGGTTTACGCCGCGGCCCGGGCCCTGAACGCCGAGGCTGGCCGCGCGATCATTCCGCCCGAGAGCCTCGCGGTGAAACCCTCCGCCGAGCTCAACGCCGCGCAGAACCCCGAAAAAGGCGGCGGCGATCCGCTGCACTACCCCTACCACGACGCCCTGTTCCGCGGTTGGGTCGAACGCTGGCGCCGCGCCAGCCCCGAGGAAAATCTGGCCTGGTACCTCGCAGGCACTCTTGAAAAAGAGCTGGGCATCGAACCGGGCCTCAGCGCGCGGCTTTTTCCCCAACCCGGCGCTTTCATCGCCGACCTCGAACGCTGGTGGAAGAACTACACCGGCCTCGCCGTCGCCAAACGCATCCAGGCCCCGCCCGTGCTGGCCGTGAGCCGCCGCGCCTTCGGCTTCGACCACCGCGAAGCGCAGCTCCCCCCGCTCTTCACGCGCCGCTATGAGGAACTGAAACGCCGGGCGCTGAGCGGCGGCGCGTCAGCCCCGGAGGGCGCGAGACCCTGAAACAAAAAAACCCGTATTGACGGGCCCATCCAGCCGTCCTTGCGCGCGGCACTGGCGGACACGCCCGCGGTTTGTTTGATCGGGACCCGACAGGCGGGCGATCAACTGAATTGAAGTTTCTTGCGGAGGGCTCTCATACCACGGATCGACCGCCTATCTTGGAGGAAGCCCATGAGAAAACCCCCGCCTGGCGCCGGCGCCGCGGGCCGACGATGATCCGGCTGCGCGGCCTGAATAAGAGTTTCAGCAGCGGCCAACACGACCTGCACGTGCTGCGCGATATTGATCTGGATATCGCGGCGGGCGAGTTCGTGGCCGTGATGGGGGCTTCCGGATCGGGCAAGTCCACCCTGCTCAACATGATCGGCCTGCTCGACACCTTTGATTCCGGCCAGTACCACCTGGACGGGCGGCCCATGGCGGGGCTTTCGGAGACCTCCATGTCCCGCGTGCGCAACCATACTTTGGGCTTCGTGTTCCAGGCCTTCAACCTGATCTCCTTCAAGAACGCCCTGGAAAACGTGGCGTTGCCCCTGTACTACCGCGGCGTGTCGCGCGCGCAGCGGCTGGCCGCGGCCTTGGCGCTCTTGGACCGCTTTGGCCTTGGCGGCTGGGCGGGGCATCTCCCTGACGAGCTTTCGGGCGGCCAGAAGCAGCGCGTGGCCATCGCCCGCGCCCTGGCGGGAAAGCCCAAGGTGCTGCTGGCCGACGAGCCCACCGGCGCCCTCGATTCGACGACCTCCCTGGACGTGATGAACATCTTCAGGGAGGTGAACGCCAGCGGGATAACCATCGTCATGGTCACGCATTCTCCCGAATACGCGGCCATGGCGGGCCGCATCGTCACCATCCGCGACGGCCGCGTGGCCGCGCCGCACGGGAATGCCTGAGCTGCTCGGCGAGATATTCCGCAACCTGGTGCGCCACAAACTGCGCACCCTGCTCACGGGCGTCAGCATCTCCTGGGGCGTGCTCATGCTCGTGGTGCTGCTCGGAGCCGGCAGCGGCATGGTGAACGGATCGCTGCAGGTCTTTGGCGGCAACCCGGGCTGCATCTTCGTGCGCGGCGGGCACACGGCCAAGCCCTATCAGGGCCTGAAGCCGGGCCGCCAAATCCAGTTGGACAACAGCGACCACGAGCTGCTGCGCGAACGGCTTTCCGTGGCACAGGCCATCATGCCCGCGTATTTCCAGGGCGGCACGGCCGTGTCGTGGGGGGACCGGAGCGGCACCTTCCTGTTGTCCATGCTCGTCCCCACCCCGCCGGGACTCGCCCCGGAACGCGAGGTGCTCTCGGGCCGGGACCTCAGCCCCCTGGACCTGGATGAAAAACGGCGCGTGGCGGTCCTGGACGAAGAAGTCTGGAGACAGTTGTTCCGGGGCGAAGCGGCCGTGGGCCAGTGGATCAAGGTGCAGGGCGTGCCTTTCCCCGTGGTGGGGGTGTTCCGCTCCAAGGAGAAAGGCAACTGGGGCAGCCCGGTCGTCATCCCGCTCGCGACCGGTCAGGAGGTGTTCCGGTTGCGGGATAAACTCACCATGATCCGCGTATTCCTGACCAGGGAAGCCGCGAACGACAGCGCGGCGGCGGCGAACAGGGTCCGGGCCTTGCTCGCGGGCAAGCACCGCTTCGATCCCCAGGACCTGAGCGCGGTGTTCCTCTGGAACAACGCTACCGAGTACGGCAAGGTGGCCATGCTGATGAACGGCCTCACGGTGTTCATCTGGATCATCGGGGTGTGCACGCTCATCGCGGGATCGGTGGGCGTCAGCAACATCATGATGATCGCGGTGGACGAGCGCACCAGGGAAATAGGCGTGCGCAAGGCCCTGGGCGCCACCCCGCGGGCCATCACGGGCATGGTCATGGCCGAGAGCCTGCTGCTCTCTCTGGTCTTCGGCGTGGCCGGGCTTGGGCTTGGCGCGGGCATCGTGGCGGGCATCGGGAAACTGGCGGCCAAGGCGGACTTCTTCAAAGACCCGGCGGTGGACGGGCGCATGGCGGCGCTCGCCATCGTCACCATGGCGGCGGCCGGAATCATCGCCAGCGTGGTGCCGGCGCGCAAGGCCGCGGCCATCAAGCCCATCGCCGCCCTGCGGGAGGAATAGCCGTGCTGGACCTCGACGCCATCTCCGGCAGCTTCCAGGCCTTGCAGCGCAGGAAGCTGCGCACGCTGGCCACCGTGTTCGGCATCTTCTGGGGCAGCCTCATCTTCGTGCTGCTGCTCGGCGCTGGCAACGGCTTCCAGAACGGTTTCAACCGCGAAGTGGCCAGGTTCGCGGCCAACAGCTTCTTCCTGTGGGCCCAGCCCACCAGCAGGCCCTACGAGGGCACGCCCAAGGGCAAGACGCCGCGGCTCACGGGCGCGGACGCCGCGGGCCTGCGCGCCAGCATCGCCGGCCTGGAGCGCCTCGCTCCGCGCATCCGTTGCCCCTTGTCCGACCTGGACGGCGGCGTCGTCAGGGGCGGCAAGAGCGGGTCGTTCCAAATCTACGGCGACGTGCCGGACCTGAACGTCATGGACAAGGCCGAGATCACGGCGGGCCGCTTCCTCATCGAGTCGGACCTGCGCGAGCTGCGCAAGGTGGTGGTGATTGGCGACAACGTGCGCGCGGCGCTTTTTTCAGCGGGTGAGCACCCGGTGGGCCAGACCCTCCTCATCAAAAATACGCCCTACACGGTGGTCGGCGTGGAAAGGTCGCTGCGCGCCATGGCCGGGGACGACCGCAACGACTCCATCCACATGCCCTTTCCCACGGCGCAGCAGGCCTTCCACATGGGCGACGCCGTGCACTGGTTCGCGGCCGTCGCCAGGGCGGAATTGGGCGTCGCTGCGGTGGAGAAGCGCGCCAGGGCCTACCTGGCCCGGCGGCACCGCGTGGATCCCGAGGACTCCGCCGCCTTCGGCAGCTTCGACCTCGCGGCGCATTTCCACAAATTCACGGCCATCCTGGATGGCATCCGCATGCTGGCGTGGATCGTGGGCCTGGGCACCGTGCTGTCGGGAATGGTCGCCATCACCAACATCATGCTCATGACCGTCAAGGAACGCACCCGGGAAATAGGCATCCGCCGCGCCCTGGGAGCGAACCCGGCCACGGTGCTCGTGGCCATCCTCGTGGAGGCTCTTATTCTCACCAGCGTGTCCGGCGCGGCGGGCCTGGTGGCGGGCACCGGGTTTTTGTCCGTGGCCGGCGACCTCGTGGCGCGGGCCGGAGACAAGGTCGCCTTCTTCACCGCGCCCCAGATATCCTTCGCTTCGGCCTGCCAGTTGCTTTTGCTTTTCGCAGGTGTAGGGGTCATGGCCGCCCTGCTCCCCGCCGGACGCGCGCTGGCCATCCGACCCACCGAGGCCCTCAAGGAGAACGCCTGATCATGAAGAAATCCCTCAAAATCACCGCGGCGGTGGTGTTCCTGGCCGCCCTCGTTTGGAGCCTCGTGGTCCTGTACCAGAAGTCTTTTCCGCCACCCGCGGCAGTGGCGCTGGAGAGTCCCAGCCGCGCCCTCATCGCCCGCAAGGCCGTGGCCACGGGGTCCATCCTGCCTCGCAAAGAGGTGGATATCAAGCCGCGCATCTCCGGCATCGTGCAGGAAATCCTGGTGCGTCCGGGCGATACGGTGAAGGCGGGCGACGTGCTGGCCAGGATCAAGGTCGTTCCCAACATGGCGAGCCTGCGCGAGGCCGAGCTCAGGTTGCGCAACGCCGAGCTTTCCCTCGAGGACGCGCGGCGCGAGGAGACCCGCGTCAAAAAACTCTTCGAGACGGGTGTGGTCCCCGACAGGGAACTGCAGGCCGGCAGCCTGCGGCTGGCCAGGGCCAAGGACGAACAGGCCGCCGCGGAGGACGGCCTGCGCATCATCCGCGACGGCATGAGCGGCAAGACGGGCGACCCCAGCAACACCACCATCCGCTCCACCATCGCGGGCATGGTGCTCTCGGTACCCGTGACCGAGGGCCGCTCGGTCACCGAGACCAACACCTTCAGCGAGGGGACGACCATCGCGACGGTGGCGGACATGTCGCGACTGATGTTCGTCGGCAAGATTGATGAGGCCGACGTGGGCCGCCTCAAAGAGGGCATGGAAATGACCCTGTCCGTGGGGGCTCTCGGATCGGCCAGGTTCGCGGCGCAACTCGAGCGCATCGCTCCTAAAGGCGTGGAGGAGCGGGGCAGCATGCAGTTCGAGATCCGCGCCGCCTTCGAGCAGAAGGAGGGGACCTTCATCCGCGCGGGCTACAGCGCCACCGCCGAAATCGTGCTGGACAAGCGGGAGGACGCGCTCTCGGTCCCGGAAGCGCTGCTGCAGTTCAAGGACGGCAAGCCCTACGTGGAGGTGGAAAAGGAGCCGGGAGTTTTCGAGAAGCGCGGCATCGAGACCGGCCTGTCGGACGGCATCCGGGTCGAGGTCGTCTCGGGCCTGGCGGAATCCGACCGCATCCGACCGCCCGAGGCTGGAAAAATATGAGCCGGAGGATCGCCGCATTGAATAGACAAACCAGCAGAGCCAGGCTGACTGGAATGGCCCTGATGCTTCTCCTGCCGTGCGCGGGGCTCCGGGCCGACGCGCCCGTGCCGGCCTCCACCTCCAGTGAAATCCGGCTTTCCCTCGATGAGGCCGTGCTCATGGCTCTTGCCAACAACCGCGGGATGCGCGTGGAGCGGCTGAAGCCCGACATCGCGGCCACGAGCCAGGACACGGCCAACGCCGTCTTTGACCCGGACCTCAAGGTGGAGCTTTCCAGGAGCCGCGACGGCACGGATACGGATTCCACGCAGGGAGGGGTGAAAATATCCAAACTTTTCTCCCCGGGCACCGCGCTGGCGCTGGACGTGAGCGGCAAGGCAACGGAGGCGAAATCGGGCGTGAACGCCGGCCAGGCGCGCGCCGGCCTGAGCGTGACCCAGCCGCTCCTCCAGGGGGCGGGCCCGCAGGTCAATCTGGCCCGCGTGCGGCAGGCCGAGATCGACGCGCAGGCGTCGCAGTACGAGTTCCGCGGCTTCGTGGAGGCCTTCGTGGCCTCGGTGAGCGACGGCTACTGGAGCGTGGTGCTGGCCGAGAAGAGGATCGCTATTCTCGAAAGGTCATCAGCCCTGGCCCAGCAACAACTCGAAGAAACCAAAATCAGCATCAAGGTCGGGGCGCTGGCCCCCTCCGAGCTGCCCGCGGCCGAAGCGGAGGTCGCCCAGCGCCGCAGCTCCCTCATAGACGCCGCGGCCGAGCTGGCGCTCGCAAGGCTGCGGCTCATGCGCCTGGTGAATCCAACTGCAGGGGGCCTGGGTAGCAGCGTTACGCTGACGGACTCCCCGGAGCCTTACGAATTCAAGCTGGGGGAGCCCGCCGCCCACGTCCGGACCGCGCTGAGCCGCAGGCCCGAAATGAACCAGGCGCGGCTCGCCAGCGCGCACGGAGAGCTGGAAGTGGTCCAGGCCAGGAACGGCCGGTTGCCCAAGCTCGATACCTTCATCACCCTGGGCCAGAGCGGCTACGCTTCGCAGTTCAGCAGCGCCCTGAATGACGTGGGCAAGGACGACAACAACGACATGACGGCGGGCATCACCTTCAGTTATCCGCTTTTCCAGCGCGCGGAAAAAGCCGGGGAGCGCAGGGCGGTCCTGCGGCGCGCGGAAAGCGACGAGGCCCTGGCCAACCTGGCGCAACTGGTGGAGCTGGACGTGCGTTCCTCCATGATCCGGCTGGAAAGGGATCTGGCGGCCATCGAGGCGGCGTCAGCGCTGCGCCGCCTGCGAGAGGAGTCCCTGCGCTCGGAAACCGAAAAGTTCAAGAACGGCCGCTCCACCGCGCTCGCGGTGGGCCAGGCGCAGCGGGATCTCCTTGCCAGCGAAGTGGCCGAGCTCGAAGCCCGGATCAAAACCAAGAACGACGTCGTCCAGTTCCAGCGCTTCGAGGGCACGCTGCTGACCGCGCACGGCCTGAATGTTCCCGGCGCCGATCCGCTGCCCGAGCCGGGAAAGCCAGAGGCCCCGAAGCCCTAGGCGCGGCGGTGCCGATTTTTCGCCGACTTCGCGAATCAACCTAAAAAGAGCAGTTGATTCTTGCATTTTTGACGCAAGGCTTTTGATTTCAGCACGATGCACAAGCTATCAGCCCCCTCAAACGCTCACCTTCTGAGTGAGTCCCTCAAGCCCCTAAGTCGGCTAGAGTCGCCGCTGCGACTGGAGACGTTCGATGGCCCCGTCCGCTCGCTCGACACCCCCTTGGAAGGCATGGTCCAACTTTACCGCGACCGCGCTGACGCTGAAAATATGTTCGATGAGTTGAAAAACCAGTGGGGATGGAGTGGCTATGTGACGAAGGACCTGAACC
>JAHFOS010000005.1 GCA_023261545.1 bacterium | reverse complement strand
GTTCGAACCCTTCCAGAGCACCGAGAAGCCGAAAATGCCGAAACTGATCCCCAGCCCTTCCGTCGTCCAGGCCGCCGGCAACAAGCCCAAGATCATCGAGGAGTTCATCGGCCGGGTGAACTCCAAGACCGCTGACATCAGCGTCGCCAAGATGAAAAGCCCCGCGGGCTGGGTGGAGCCGGGCCAGACTCCGGAATTTGATGAAACCACCGTGGTGCTGGCCGGAATGCTGCGCGTGCGTTCGCGCGCGGGCGTGCTCGACGTGCGCGCGGGGCAGGCGGTGGTCGCCGCGCGCGGCGAGTGGGTGCAATACTCCAGCCCTGAACCCGGTGGCGCGGAATACATCGCCATCTGCCAGCCGGCGTTCTCGCCGCAAACCGTTCACCGCGACTCCGCATGAGGGCCCGCACCGCCGGCCCGCGCACACAAGAGTGAAATCAGAGGTCGTGGACAACGCCGGTGATGGGCAACCCCAGGTCCGCATCTTCTGCGAGTACGGGCCGGACCATGGCCTCGGGCATGTCATGCGCTGCCTGGCCTTGGCGCAGGCTTTGGTTCGCGCCGGAGCCGAAGTCACGTTCTTCACCCACTCGCGCCAGGCTGCCGTACAGGAGCTTCTCAGCGGTCATGGCATGTCCGTGGAGAAGCTTCCCGAGTCCGGTCGCGGCCTTGATTTTGATCCGCCCGTGAAAGAAAATATCCTTACCATTTTCGATCACTATGGCGCGACGGAGGAACAGATGCTGGCCTACCGCCGCGCTGGCACGCGGCTCGCCGCCATTGACGATCTCGCCGACCGCCGCTTTTCCTGCGAAGCCGTGCTGAACCAGAACCTCGGGGCTGGTGACCTGGTTTACCGGGTTGAGTCAGGGACAAAGGTGCTGCTGGGCCCGCGCTACGCTCTCCTGCGCGAAACGATCCTGGGAGTGAAGCGCGATCCCCAGGAGCGCTGCGTGCTGATCACCTTTGGGGGAGCGCATCTTCCCGACAAGGTCGAGGCCGTTTTGCGGCGTATCGCCGCCTTGGACCGCCGGCTCAAGAAACCGCTGCGCTTGCTGCTGGCCACGACCTCCGCGCAGCTTCCCGTCGTCGAAGCCCTTTTCCAGGGGCTGCGGCACATCGAGATCGAAGTCTTCGTGGATCGCCTGGATCTGGCTCCGGCCCTGCGGCGTTGCGCCTTCGCCCTCACGGCCGCCGGCAGCACGGTGCTGGAACTCGCGTGCCTCGGGGTGCCGCAAATCGCCCTGGGGTTGAGCCCCAACCAGGAGGTGAATGGGCTCAAAATCACCGCCGCGGGCATCGGCGTCTATCTGGGGGAAGCGGCTTCTCTTCAAGTTGGCGCGCTCGAAGAGGCGTTCCTCTCCTTTTTGCGCGGCGGGAAAACGCTGGCGCGCATGTCTGAAAGAGGCCGCGAACTCGTGGACGGCCAAGGCGCCAGCCGCGCCGCGGCGGAGCTCCTGAAACTGTTGCCCGCGGGTCGCCAGCCTTTGCAGATAAGTTCGCAACCTTAACATCAGCGACCCCGAGATAAGGAGCCGCCCATGAGAAAAATCCTCCTGTTTCCCGTCCTGGCCCTGTTGTTTTCCCTGGCCGCGCAAGGGGAGGGCCCTGAAGACGACGCGTGCCGCGCGGGTGAGCGCCAGGAGCCCATGTGGGAGGCCCGCGAACCGGGCCCGGGCGAGCCCGACCGGCCTCCGCGCCGCGGTGATTTCCATGGCGAATTCATGGCGCCGCTGCGCAGCACGGTCGTGTTGATCTTCACCTTGGAGCCGCGCGAAGATAAAACGGAATTCCGGGTCACCTGTTCCGATGGCCACTATGGCATGGAGACCCACTTCGAGAACGACGGCCAGCAGTTCCACTTCAAGACCGGAGGCACCGTCCAGGCCCACGAAGACGAAGGCAAGGTGCGCCTCGCCTACAATGCCGAAATTGCCTCCCGCGGCCCGGCTCATAACGCCATGCACCGCGTCCACGGCAGCGCCATCGTCACCCTCGACGAGGCCGTGACGCTGGCGCGCCTCGGCGACAAACTGCTCCAGGTGGTGGCCGAGTCCGAGGACGAGGCTGACGGCGATGAGGAGCCCGAAGCACCCAAGGCGCCGCCCAAGAAGCAGCGGCACAAATAGGGGGCGCGGAAAGATCCGTCCCGGCGGCGCGCCGGGAATCCGAACTCAAGGCGGACCGGCTCCCAACGCCCGCAGCGCCACGAGCACCAGCGCCACGCTCAGGCCGCTGAGCAGGGTGTTCCAGAAAACACAGTGCGCCGCGAGTTCGGCGTCGCCTTCAAGTTCGATAGTGAGCAGCAGCGTATTGATGGCCGTAGGCGCCGCCGCGGCGGCGATGAGCATCGCCCCCGGCCAGGGCCAAAGCCCCAGCAGCAGCACCGCCGCCGCGGTGGCCGCCGGCATCAGCAGCAGCTTGGTGAAAACCACCGGCGCGACCCTGCGCCATTTCGGCCAGTGCGCGTATTGCGCGAGCTGGGCCCCCAGCGTGACGAGGCCGAGGGCCACCATGGCATCCGCCGCCGCGTGCAGGGGATAGCCTAAGAAACGCGGCAGGCCGAGGCCGAAGTGGCGCAGCAACAGCGCCGCCGCCAGCACGTAGATCATGGGCAGCTTGAAATAGCCGGCCATGGCCGCCCGGGCTCCGTCTCCCTGCCCCCAGGAGAGGATGCTATAGCCGACGCACCAGATGGCGAGGTTGCTCAACATCACCACCCAGGCCTGTACTTCGCCGCCCGCATCCCCGTAAGCGAGCTGGGCCAAGGGGATGCCGAAGTTGCCCGCGTTGTAAATCACCCCTCCGATGACCATGCTGGCCAGAGCCCGGCGCTCGACCCGCCGCGCGCGCAGCGCGAGATAAAAGCCGGAGCCCACGATGATTTTCGGAAGCACCACCGCGGCGGCAATCCCGCCGATGGCCGCCCAGGAAAGCTTGTTCTCGTAAACGCGCACGAACAGGAAGGCCGGTACGAAAATATAGATGTTGATGCGCGACAACGTGGCCAGGTCCAGCACCAGCGCGCGCTGCACCCCCGCCCCCACGCCCACCAGCATCAGGATGGGCAGAAGGATCTGCGAGAAGATGTCCCCGACGAGCCGCACGCCGGCAGTATAACGCCGGTTTCCCGGGGGCAGGGGCGGCGCGCCTTCCCCAGATTCCGAGCGTGACCGGCCCGCATTGCGCGGCGGAAACGCGGGTGCGCGACGGCTTTGTAGAGCGGCCAAGCCCAGCCTTCCTTACCAACACTGAAAATGGATCCTTCGGCTCAAAGCATAAAAAAACGGATGGCAAACGCAGAGATGGAATTGTCATATCGCGCATTACAATGCAAGAACACCGTGCAATCTTGCGGCAACATGCTAAAACGCCTCATCCAACTGCCCCAGGACCGCTCCTTTTTCCTCTTCGGCCCACGGCAGACGGGGAAAAGCACGCTGATCAACTCCCTTTTCGGGGATCGCGCCTGGAGGATTGACTTGCTCCGCAGCGAGGTCTTCCTGGAGTATTCGCGCCAGCCCGAACTCCTGAGAATGCGCCTGGAGGAAAAGCTCCGGCGTGGCGAGCCACCCTGCGTTTTCATTGACGAGATCCAGCGGCTCCCCGCTCTGCTCAACGAGGTGCATCTGCTCATGGAACGGCACTCGGGGGTGCAGTTCATCCTGACGGGTTCAAGCTCACGCAAACTCAAGCGCGGCGGGGGCAACCTCCTCGCCGGGCGTGCCGTGGAGCGCAGGCTGTTTCCCCTGGTCCGCGAGGAAATCGGCGCGGGCTTCGACGTGGAGGCTGCGTTGCGCTTCGGCACCCTACCGCCCATCCTCGGGCGCGGGGATGACGAGGCCCGCGACATTCTTTCTGCTTACGTGCATACCTACCTGGAGGAAGAGATCCGCGCCGAGGGGCTCTCGCGCAACCTCGGCGGCTTTTCGCGCTTCCTGGAGATGGTCGCGAGCCAGAGCGGGGACCTCGTGAATTTCTCCTCTATCGCGCGCGACTGCGCCCTGCCCGTGCGCACCGTCCAGTCCTACTTCGAGATCCTGGAGGACACGCTGGTCGGCTTGCGACTGGCGCCTTGGCGGCGCAGCCTGCGCAAACGGCTCGCGGTCCATCCCAAATTCTACCTCTTCGACACCGGCATCGTGAACGCCCTCACGCGACGCCTCACGGCCCCCGCCGATCCCGTATGGCGCGGCCGCCTTTTCGAACACTTCATCGTGCTGGAAACCCACCGCCACCTCCATTACGCCCGCAGCGAGGCGGCCATGTTCTTCTGGCGCACGAACCACGGCGCCGAGGTGGATATTGTCCTCGAAAAGCACGGCCGCATGGCGCTGGCCGTAGAGATCAAATCGTCGCGCCAGATCTCCGGCGCCCAGCTCACGGGATTGCGCTCCTTTCACGACGAACACCCCGACACCCCGCGCGTTATCGTGTGCATGGCTGAGCACCCGTTCACCCTCGAAGGCATACAGATCCTGCCCTGGCAGGAGTATCTACAAAGGTTGCGCGAGTGGCTGTAAGGCTGGCGAAAAAACACGCCGACGACCTGTGAACCCAGCCAGAGGCCGCGCCGCATAATCGCGCTGCGGCCAAATGTTGCTTGCCGGCTTGGCTGGCCAAGGCCCTGCCGGTCAAGCGCGGGGCCAATCCAGCCGCCCCGATACCCTGGAAAATCTGGAAAAAGCGGTCTTTGGAATTCTCGTCAGCCGTGAAATCCAGTGTCACTGGCTTGTCGAGCCCCTCGCCCTGCGGGAGCACGATGCGGCCCACGACGTAGGCGGGTTTCTCCGGCCATGATCTAAGTCACCTCATTTTCTGAACAGCTCCGAATGGCTGCCAGTTCTGGTGAGGTCAAGCATGTCTTCGTGGACCCGGTAGATGAGCAGCCAATCAGGTTCGATGTGGCATTCCCGAAATCCCTTGAAATTTCCTGTAAGGGCATGGTCCACGTGTTTCTGCGCCAGGGGTTCCTGTAAGCCGAGAGCCCCGATGACGGCACCGATCTTCGAGCCGTCCTTGCCCTGCTTGAGTGCCTTCTTCAGATCCTTCCTGAACTGCCGTGACGCCCGAATCTTGAGCATTCAGACTCCGAACTCCTTGAGCAGTTCGTCAACATCCTTGTATTCCTTCAGGTTCCTGTTGTTCAAGACATCCTCCATGGCCTGCTGAGTTTCCTTCGTGGGCATCCTGACATCAAAGGGGATGCCCTGCCGCAGCGCCACCTGATGGTAGAACATGTTGATGGCCTCCGTGGGTGTGATGCCCAGCCCCAAAAATACTTTCTCAGCTCGCCTCTTCACCGCGGGCATAGTCCTGGCCCTGATCATGGCCGATTTGGTTTCCATGGGAGTTCCTCGTGAACGGCTCAATCCCCATTGTATCCCATCTGGTGCACAATCAAGATCTCAGCCGCCAACGATTCGCGCCGGCAGTATAACGCCGTTTTCCCGGGGGTAGGGGCGGCGCGCCTTCCCGCGATTCTGAGCGTGACCGGCCCGCATTGCGCGGCGGACGGCCAGGCCAGAATCCTCCGGTGCGTGACGAACTGAGCTGGGTCCGCCGCGAGGCGGAAACGTGGGTGCGCGAGGGCCTTGTGGAGAGCGGCCAGGCCCAGCGCATCGTCGCGCGTTATGAGGCCCGGGCCGGCTCCGCTCCCTCGAAGGCCATGCTGCTGCTCACCAGCTTGGGCGCGATCCTGGCGGGGCTCGCCGTCATCCTCTTCTTCGCCTACAACTGGGAAGAAATGCATCGCTTCGCCAAGCTCGCCGTGATCTTCGCGGGGATAGCAGGGATGCACTGCGCCGGCTTTTACCGCAGCCACAAGGCCGGACGGATCACTCCCGGCAGCCAGGCGCTGCACCTCCTTGGGACCATGCTGTTCGGCGCAGGCATCTGGCTGGTGGCGCAAATCTATCACATTGACGAGCATTACCCCAATGCCTTCCTGCTCTGGGGTGCGGCGGCGCTGGCGTTGGCCTGGACGCTTCCTTCCTCCGTCCAGGGCATCGTGGCCTGCGTCTTGCTTTGTGTCTGGCACGGGGCTGAAACCTCCGATTTCCACGAACCCCAGCACCTCGGGCCGCTCGTCCTTCTGGCGGGCACGCTGCCCCTGGCGCTGCGGCTGCGATCCCAGGCGCTGGCGGCCTGCGGAGCCATCGCCTGGATGTGTGCCCTGGGATTCACCTGTGGCGCCATCAGCGGCCGGCTGGTGCTGCCGGCGCTTTTCTTCGCCTCCTGTGCTCTCGTCGCCGCCGGAGTGCTCCTGCGTGCCCGCGATTTCTGCGCGGAGTGTTCCGCGGCGCTTGCCAAAACCGGTTACCTGGGCTATCTGCTGATGCTTTACGCACTTTCCTTCCCTCAAGCTGGCGACGAACTTCTGGCGGCGGTTGAACTCAGTCCAGCCTCCGCCGCTTATTTCTTCACCCTCGCCGCCGTGGCGGCCCTGGCCTGGATCGCGGCCCTGTGGCCGCGGCGTTCGGCCAGCGGTGGGCCGTCCTCCGCGCCCTGGGACCTCTTCGGATTCCCGTTTGCCCTGATCATGGTCTTCCTGCGCACAGGCGCACTCGCCGGGGAAACGGGAAGGTGGATCGGCGCTGGCGTCTTCTCCGCTGTCTTCATCTTTCACGCCGTAGCCTTTATCTTGCGCGGCAGCCGCGAGAACCATAGCGCGCTCGCGGTCTGGGGTTGCGTGCTGTTGTGCTTGCTGGGCGGCGCGCGGTTCTTCGATCTTTTCGATAGCTTGCTTGCGCGCGCCAGCGCCTTCCTCATGGCCGGAGTCGTGCTGACCGCCGTTGGCCTGTATTTTGGCCGGCAACGCGCTCTCAAGAAAGCGGCCTCGGCATGAGGCTCGCCCTGGCTGCCGCCGCTTTCCAGATCCTGGCCTTGGGTTGGATGGCGGGTGCGCGCGAGACCATCGCCGTCACCGGCACGCCGGTTTATCTTCGCACCGCGCCCGTGGATCCGCGCGATCCTTTCCGGGGGGACTATTTGACGCTGCGCTACCCCTTTAACGAGGTGCGCCTGGCCAAGGTGCAGGGCGATCTGCGGGTGCGTCATCCGCGCGGAGCGCCGGTCTATGCCGCGCTCAAAGAAGCGCCCGGGGGTCTGCACGAACTCGATCACCTCTCCTCCGAGCCGCCACCGCGGGGCCTTTATCTCCGTGGCCGCGTTGAGAACGACTGGCGCACGGAATCCCTGTCGGTGAAATATGGCCTTGAGGCCTATTTCACCCAGCAAGGCAAAGCCGCGAAACTCGAACAGCGCATGCGCGGTAGCGAGGGCGTCCAGGTGCCCTTGGAAATGCGCGTGGCCATCAGCTCTAGCGGGACCGGCGTCCTCACCGGCCATCGCTGGTGCGATCTCGGCATGGGTCTGGAGATCCTTGAAGCTGCGGGCCGAGAAAGCGAGCGCGACGCGGACGCCAAGAAACCGCCGGCACGGCGCAGCGCCAAGGTGAAACTGCGGCTGATGAACGCGTCCACCCAGCCCAAAGCGTTGGTTTTACTGCCAGAAATGCGCTCCATAATCCTTGCGCCGGCCGATGGCGAGGCGGAAAACTGGAGCCTGCCGAACCGCGCCGCGCCGCCTCCCGCGCCGCGCGCGGAGGACATCGTTCTTCTGCAGCCCGGCGAGGAGCACGCCTTGGTGATCGACCTGGCGGATAAAGCGTGGCTCGTCAAGAACGGCGAGGCGCCGGGGGAGATCGGCGCGCTCTCCCCCGGCGAGCGTTTTCGCCTGATCTATACGCCGCCGGATCCGGAAATCTGCAAAGAACTGCCGCAGCGTGATCTCATCTGGCACGGCCAGCTCCCATCGCGCGCTTTCAGCGGCTCCGGCGTGCTGGGGTGGGACTGAGAGCCTGTTTAAAATGTATATTTAGTGTCACCCTTTTAGTTTTTTAAAAGAATATTTTACCACAGAGGGCACAGAGAACACAGAGGACGGACAAGAATAAGAGGAAAAATCCATTGAAAATTCAAAATTATGTCGGAGGCCTACGCTCAGGCCTAACATTGCTCGGTGAACTCTCTGTGCCCTCTGTGTTCTCTGTGGTGAAAGAATTCGTATTTTTTAAACAAGCTCTAAGAGCCTGTTTAAAATGTGTCTTTCATGTCGCTTTTCAATATTTTATAAATAATATTTTACCACAGAGACACAGAGAGCACAGAGATAATATGAAGAAATACTTAAATCGCTATTTTCGCCTCCGCATATTCTCAGTGTCCTCTGTGTCTCTGTGGTGAGCAAATTCATACTTTTTAAACAGGCTCTAAGGGATTTTTGCTAGAATTTGATCCGCGTTCGGCTATGGCCCCTCGCTCCTGTCGGGGGGATACAAGGTGATCGCCAAACTGGCCTGCACTTGGGACATCAGAAGAACCGCATTTTTCGATAAAGCCGACGGGTAGGCCCATGGCTTTTCACCGCAATGATAGCCAAGATTGAATTCTCGCATATAACAACTGTTCCATTCTTGGAGTTCGATACCCGACAAGTTTTTGACAAGTCGGCATAAATGCAAAACCGCGGTTTCTGGCTTACGAGGTGAGAATGACACTTCGATACGCGCAAACCAGCACTTTCTCTTGGAACCCTCATAGTGCAGAACGATCTCGCTTTTTTCGAACACCTTGACGAGATTGTCAAAAGGCGTTTTTGATTCCAAGTCCAGATCGACATTTATAAATTCAATCTTTGGCGTTTGCTCCTTCATCGTGGCTGGCCAAATGATTAAAAAAATTTCCTCGCGAAGAGCGAACCCTCACCCCGGCTTGCGCGTGAAGATCCCCGACGCTGGCAGGCGCGCTCTTATCTCCGCCATCACCTGCTCGGTGACGCGCGGGATGGCGTTGCGGCGGCAGTGTTCTTCGACTCTCTTGCGCACGTAGCCGCGCACGAAGGCGGGGATGCGCAGCAGGCGTTCCTCGGCGTTGCTGTCCCAGGCGAGATCGGCTTCGGGAGCTGGCGGTGCGCCGTTGCCATGGCTGGCGACCGCCGCCGCTGCGAAGCCGTAGTTTTCCGCGAAGCGCGCCTCGATGTCGGCGCGCGCGTGCTGGCCGGGCTCGTAATGGCAGAGCGGGTCCTCGGCCATGACGTCGCCGAGAGCGGAGTAGGCGCGGGCGCGGCAGCCGCCGCAGCGGCCGGAAAATTCGCAGTTGCCGCAGCGGCCGCCGAGCTCGTTCCGCGCGCGGATGCGGCGGAAGAGGTCGGAGCCCTCCCAGATATCCTTGAGGCCGGCGCTTTGCAGGTTGCCGCCGAAGAGCGGCAAATAAGGACAGGGGGTGACATCGCCGTTGGGGCGGATGCCGAGGTACTGCGTGCCGGCGGGACAGCCCCCGGCCCCGCCGCGGAAGGATTTCAGGAATTTCGAGGCCGGCTCGCGTTCGAAAAGGTAGCGCGAGAAGTGTGGAGCGCACTTGGCGTTCACCACCATGCGGCCCTCGTAACGTTTCTGGATCTCCATGAGTTCGGCCAGCACCACCTCGTATTCTGCGGGCTCCAGATCGGTGACGTACTGGCCGCGCCCCGAGGGCACAAGGAAGTAGAGGTTGAAGACCCGCGCCTCCATGCTCTTGCAGGCGAATTCGGCGATGCGGGCGATGTCGCGGTGGTTGTGGCGGCCCACGGTGGTCTGCACGATGAAGGGCAGTCCCTCGCCATTCAGGATGCGCGCGCCCTCCACGGTGTTGTTCCAGGCGCCCTCGACGCGCCGGAAGCGGTCGTGGGTGGCGGGGTCGAGCGCGTCCAGGGAGAGCGCCAGGCCCCGCAGCCCTTTTTCCTTGAGGAGCCGCGCCAGGCTGGCGGTGATGAGCACGCCGTTGGTGCCGGCCACGGTCCAGAGCTTGCGCTCAGACCCACGGGCGATGAGATCGAGGATGTCGGGCCGCAACAGCGGCTCGCCGCCAGTGAGGATGACCAGCGCCTCGGGGGCGAAGAGCGCGATTTCGTCGAAAACCTCCAGGCATTTCTGGGTGGACAACTCGCCGCGGTCGGCGAAGGCCGGCGAGTTCACCTTCCATTCTTTTTTGGCGCCCGCATCGAGGTAGCAGTGCTCGCAACGGAGGTTGCAGCGGTAGGTGAGGTTCCAGGAGATGACGTAGGGCCGGGCGAACACACCCGTGTCGGCGGGAGCGGTCATGGAGAGACTTTCGGCGTGGTCCGCACTTGCATTTGACTTAAAAATGGCTCATCCGAATACTGCGTACTTTTCAAAAGTTTTCACGCGAGGCCACGATCTGGCAAGACGGAAGTCGAATGTAATACCGGGGGGATTTTTCCACAGAGAATACAGATTAACCTAGACCAGCTTAACCGGAACCAAACTGCTTTTACCACGAAGGCACGAAGAATTACGAAAAACAGAAACGCATCTTGCATTTCTTCGTGCCTTCGTGGTGCAAATATTTCTCCGGACTTCTCAGTCGCGTAAAATCTGCGCAGAAAAACAAGATTCACAGGGTTTGTTCTACAGAAAACAACCAATCGTGACGGGTCTCTTTAATCAGTGCCCATCGGTGTAATCTGTGGATAAATCCGAGTTGAGGGCACGGAGCACCAGGAAAAAACTGGGAGGAGACACCACCAGAGGTACGCATTATTCGGATGAGCCTTAAAAATACGCTCACGCTGGCCTCCCGTGGAAGACCGGCGTGCCGCGTTTCACATCCCGAATTTCTCCTTGGCGGCATCCAAACACTTGTCGTTGACCTCGCCGAAACCGCCTTCGCGGGCGAAGCGCTCGATGCCCTGCTTGGCCATGGGGCGCACGAATTCGGGAATGTTCATGAGCCGCACGCGCGCCTGGGCCGTCCAGGGCAGGGTTTCGCCGCTGGCGTCAACTCCGGCCGTGGCCATGGCCTCGCGCGCCATACCGGAGAAGGGGCATTTGCCGGTTTTGGCTTCGCCCGCCGCTTGCGGCCCGCCGGCTGTGGAAGTGGCTACAGCCGGTGTTCCCGCCGCCGCCACGGTCTGGCCGCCAATTTCGACGCCGAGGGAGGTCACGAGCTGCGTCTCGAAAGGGTTGGTGAGCATCCCGACTTCCATCAGGCAGTCCGGGCACTCGAAGAGCAGGCTCAACGACCCACGCGCGTCGGGCGCGGCGCGGCCCTGGGTCTGCTTGAGCTTCATCTGGGTATTGCAGGAAACACACAGAAACTTCATGGCTTTCTCCTCTCGGAACGGCGGTCAATCATGGCGGGCGGCATCCCGGCGCAAGCCGGTGGTCACGGGTGGGCCAACAAGGGCAGCGCCCTCATGCGAGCGGCCAGAGGGAAAGAAGCTTGGCGGCCAAGGCGTTCACTTCGCGGTGCACGGGGGAAGCCGAGGCCATGAGCGGCGAGTCGCCGCGGTCCACCGTCATGGCGAGCTCGGGGTCGAAAGGAATGCGGGCCAGCAGCGGCGCGCCGATCTCCACGCCGCCCGCCGCGGGGAAAAGCGGGCGGATCTCCTCGCAATCCTTGCACCAATAGCCGGACATGTTCTCCACCCAGCCCAGCACGGGGGCTCCGGCCTTGGCGAGGGCAGCCACGCCGCGCGCGGCCACGCCGCGCGAAAGGGCCGAAGGATGGCTCACCAGCAGATGGCGGGTCGCGGGCCCCAGGAAACCGGCGAACTGCTCCGCGCGCTCGGCCCCGGGCGGCAGGTCCACGATGAGGAAGTCGAGTGCGCCCCAGGCGGTGCCGGCGAGAACGTCGCCCAGGGCGGTAAACTCGCGGGTGGCGCGCCAGACGAAGGATTCCCCCGGCGCCACGCTGGCGAACTCAAGATTCTGCGCCTCGGGAAGCACCGAGCCCAGGGAAATCACGCCCAGCCCATCGCGATTGCGCGGCACGAAAATGCCCTCGGGCCCGGGCAGCAGCGCGGCCCCTTGGAGCCCGGCCAAGCGCGCCAGCGAGGGTCCGTTCAGGTCGGCATCGAGCAACGCCACGCGCAGACCCTGGCGGCGCAGGGCGTCTCCCAGGAGCAAGGTGACGGTGCTCTTGCCCACTCCGCCCTTGGCCGAGCCCACGGCCAGCCAGCGGCGGACGCCGGCGGTGGCGCGGGCCACGGCCTGTTTCCGGGAAACGACCTGGCCCATGATGTCTGAGCCGCCATCGCCTTCGAGATCGAAATAAGACTTCAGGGCCACGGAAATCAGAGCGGTTTGTGCACCGCGAAATAAACCACCGCCGATGAAAGCAGAATAAAGCCGAGATAGGCCGTGACGCGCCAGTTGCGCAGGCGCTTCACGGCCACGGCGCTGTAGGCCATGAGGCCCAGCCAGAGTACGAATTTCATGACCACCCAGAAGGGGAACTTGAACTCGCCGGCGTAGTAGAGCGTGGCCAGGCCGGAGAAAAAGATCAGCAGGCCGGCGCCGTGGGAGACGATGGTAAACCCACGGCTGCGGCCACCTTCGGAGAAAAGCGCGACGCTGGCGGAAGTGAGGAAGACGAAAACGAAGACGATGTGCAGGAACTTGTAAGCGCTGTAGGTGAGCACCTCCAAGTCCCGCGCCGGATTGCGGCTAGAAGCTTTCCTCGGAGCTCGCCTTCACGGACTTTTCCGCTTCGGCGGCATACCACTTGTCGAAGGCCTCCTGGCTCATGATCTCGATGAAGCCCTTCATCGTGGCGTGGTTGCTGCCGCAGAGCTGACTGCAGGCGATGAGCGACTTGCCTTCCTGGATGGGCTTGAAGTGGATGGGGATGTTCATGCCGGGAATGGCGTCCTGTTTGAGGCGCAGCGTGGGCGCGCCAAAGCTGTGAATAACGTCTTTGGAGGTGATGTGCAGGATGGTGGGCTTGTTCACGGACAAGAACAGCTTCTTGGTGACGATATCATCCTTGCCGGCCGCATCGGCCTTGATGTCCAACCCCACGGGGTTGTCCTGGACGTTCACCATCTTGGGGGAGGTGACGCCGAACTTGCCGTCCGGGCCGGTGTAGTGGAAATTCCAGGCGAACCGCTCCGCCACCACGCGCACCAGCAAGGACTGGCTCTCTTCCGGAAACTCATCGGTCCACTCCGACCACAATGGGATGGAAAAACCCGCCAACATGATGACCTCGACGATGATCACCAGCACTTCGATGTAGGAGGAAAAATGCGACTTCACGCCATGGTAATTGGCCACGGGGTTCGCGCTGGCCTTGAAGCGCAGCAGGCAATAGACGAAGAAAGCGGACCAGCCCACGAAAAGCACCAGCATGAGGACGTGGACGAAGGAAACAAGGCCGTCAATATGGGCGCCGTGCGCCGCCCAGTCGGGGGGGATGGACCACAGACCCAGCATCTTACCTTCGTGCATGGCAGACTCCTCTCAGAGGGGGAAATTTAAGCTCAGTCCAGCGAGTACAAGCGGGATGAAAGCCCTGCGATGGCGGCATTTCAAACCATCCTCTGCGGGCCAGAGGCCCGCGCACCGACCTGGGTGAGGTCGGGAAAGCTTCGCCAGGATTGCCGGAGACCCGGCATGGGTAAAATGCTGGTTCGGTGGGCTCTGCCGGGCCTTTCCCCGCGCCTCCACCGCCCGCGGGCAGGAAAATCCCCATGATCCTCATTATTGCCGAGGCCGGTGTCAACCACAACGGCAGTCTCGAGCGCGCGCTGGCCCTGGTGGACGCCGCGGCTGAGGCCGGGGCGGATTTCGTGAAGTTTCAGACTTTCAGGGCGGAGCGCATCATCAGCCGGCATGCCCCCAAAGCCGAGTACCAGGTCCAAGCTACAGGTGCCGAGGAGTCACAGCTTCAGATGGTCAAAAAACTTGAGCTTGACCGCGCCGCCCACGAGGCCCTCATGGATCGTGCCCAAGCCCGGGGCATCCTCTTCATCTCCACGCCTTTCGACGAGCCCAGCGCCGACCTGCTCGTGGAGCTCGGGGTACCGCTGCTCAAAATTTCTTCGGGAGAGATCGTCAATTTGCCGCTGCTGCGGCACATCGCCCGCCTCGGCAAACCCGTGGTCATGTCCACGGGGATGGCCACCCTCGCCGAGGTGGAACAGGCCGTCGCCGTGCTCGAAAGCGGCGGGCTCGCTCGCCGCAACCTCGTCCTGCTGCACTGCAATACCGAATACCCGACGCCCATGGGGGACGTCAATCTGCGCGCCATGGAAACGCTGCGCCACGCTTTCCCAGGGGTCAAGGTGGGCTACTCCGATCACACGGCGGGTTTCGAGGTCTGCGTTGCCGCCGCCGCGCTCGGGGCGGCTTTCCTGGAGAAGCATTTCACCCTGGACCGCCGTCTTCCCGGCCCCGACCACCAGGCCAGCCTGGAACCCGGCGAGCTCAAGGCCATGGTGCGGGCCGTGCGCCACATCGAACTGGCTCTCGGCGACGGCATCAAGCGCCCGACCCCCAGCGAGGCCAAGAACATTCCCGTGGCGCGCAAGTCCATCGTGGCCCTGAAGCCCATCCGCAAGGGCGAACGGTTCGATCTTGCGAACCTGGCCGTGAAACGGCCGGGCAGCGGCATCAGCCCCATGCGCTGGGATGAAGTCCTGGGTCGCGCCGCGCCCCGCGATTTCGCGGCGGACGAGCTCATCGAACTGTGAAGCGCCGCTGCTGCGTCGTCACCGGATCGCGGGCCGAGTATGGCCTGCTCCACTGGCTGATGAAGGAAATTCGGGCCTCCGCCAAGCTCGAGCTCCAGGTCGTCGCCACCGGCATGCACCTTGCGCCGGAGTTCGGGCTCACCTGGCGCGCCATCGAAGCCGATGGCTTCCACATCCATAAGAAGGTGGAAATGCTGCTCTCCTCGGACACGCCGGCGGGCATCGCCAAATCCATGGGGCTCGGCCTCATCGGATTCGCCGACGCCTTGGCGGAGCTTCAACCCCACATCCTCATCGTCCTCGGGGACCGCTTCGAGCTTCTGGCCGCCGCGGCGGCGGCCCTGGTGGCGCGCATCCCCGTGGCGCACCTCCACGGCGGGGAGTCCTCGGAAGGCGCCTACGACGAGGCCATCCGCCACTGCCTCACCAAGATGTCGCACCTGCATTTCACCGCCGCCGAAAAGTACCGCCGGCGCGTGATCCAGCTCGGAGAGGATCCCCGGCGCGTTTTCAACGTCGGCGGGCTCGGGCTCGACAACGTGCGCAAACTGAAACTGCTGTCGCGCGCGAAACTGGAGGCGGAACTGGGCTTCAAGTTCGGGGAACGCAACCTGCTCGTCACCTTCCATCCCGTCACGCTTGAGGAGGCCACGGCGGACGCGCAATTCGCGGAACTCCTCGCCGCCTTGGAGGCCCGGCCCGGCCTCCGCGTCATTTTCACCAAGCCCAATGCCGACGTGGGTGGGCGCGCGCTGATCCGCGGAATTGACGACTTCGTCGCGCGCCATGCCGGGCGCGCCGCCGCCTTCGTCTCGCTCGGGCAGCTCAAGTACCTCTCGGCCTTGAAGCACGTGGACGGCGTGGTGGGCAACTCCTCAAGCGGGCTTATCGAAGCGCCCGCTTTCCACATCGGCACCATCAACATCGGCGAGCGCCAGCGCGGCCGCCTCCAGGCCGAAAGCGTCATCAACTGCGCGCCGCAGCGCGCGGCCATCCTGAAGGCTCTGGACCGCCTCTACAGCCCGGAGTTTCGCCGCGAACTCCCCGGCGTGCGTAACCCTTACGGCACGGGCGGGGCGAGCCGGCGCATCGTCAAAGTCCTCGAAAGTTTTCCCCTCCAGGGAATCCTGAAAAAGAATTTTTGCGACTTGCCGGCGCAGTAGATCGGGATTTGTTTCCGGGTCAGCGTTCAGCTTTTTTGGTGCCACGACAGCCCCCGAGCCGTTCGCCCTTCATCCCCCGCTTTGGGGGATGAGCCTGTCGAATGGCCACTAAGGGCCACAAGGGGCGGACGGCGCCGACGGCTCGGCCCCTTCATGCTTCGACAAGCTCAGCACGAACGGGCCTAGCTGGCCGACACAGCGATGAAAAGGTCCGAATCAGCGGGTGACCGCTTACGTTTCCGGAAACTGGAACGCGGGAGTAGGAATCCCAAAAGCTGTGTCGGCGTTCTTTCTCGGACGACCCTCCCCCTCACCGCCCCGTTTTGTCTTCCGCCTCATCATCTTCTTCCTCTCCATCCTCCGTGTAATCCTCCGCGGGTTCTTCCGCGCTGGCATCGGCACCGCGAGCGGCGCCCTCTTTTTCCAGTTCCTTGAAGGCTTCGAGCACCTCGAATTCCACCGCGCGCAGCTTGCGGTTGAGCTCTAGGATGAGCCGCGCGCCCTCCTTGACGTCGCTGGCGAGCTCGTCAATGGGCGTCTCGGAGTCATCGAGCCTGGTGAGGATCTCCTCAAGCCGGCCCACTTTCTCTTCGTAAGAGGGCGGTTTGCGCCCTTTTTCTTCAGCCGTCTTTTTGACCATGTTTCCTCCTCTCGATAGCGGAAATCACCCCGTGCGCCAACCCGTCGTGGAACTCGGCGCTGAGGGTCCCGCCGACGCGCAGGTCCCCGGCGCGGCGCACGGGTTGGCCGTTATCGCCCCGCACCATGGCGTAGCCGCGCTTCAGCGCCTGGCGCGGATCGGCGGATCTGAGGCGCAACAGGCGCGCGCGCAGCAGCCCCCGCTCCTGGCGCAGGCGCGCGAGGAAGCGGCCGGGACGGAACCCGCGCGTGAGCGCCCTGAGGCTGCCGCGGGCGAGCCGCAGACTTTGGCGCGATCCCACGGTGAGCGCGCGGCGGCGCTCCCGCAAGCGGGCGCTCGCCTCTTTGAGGCGCGTGGCCGCGGATGAGCGCAGGCGCCCGCGCGCCAGGGTGAGCCGCGAGCGTTCCTCCTTGAGCCGACCTTCCGCTTGGGAGCGAAATCCCCGGGCCACGGCGCTCAGTTCAGCACGGGTGGACTCCAGCAGTTTGCGCGTGCCCTGGCGCAACCCGATGGCGGCCTCTCGCAAGGAGCGCCGCTCGCTCTCATGGCGATGCCGCCAGCCCGTGGCCAGGCGGCTCCGGCCGTGCTCCAAACGCTTCTCCATTTCCACGTAGCGCGCCACCAGTTCTTCGCTCACCGCCGTCGGCGTCTTGAAGTGGCGGGCCGCCATGAAGTCCAGGACGCCGCTGTCGGTCTCGTGGCCGATGCCGGTCCACACCGCCACGGGGCAAAGCGCCACCGCCCTGCCCAGCGCCTCGTTGTCCAGCCAGGAGAGATCGGTCTTGCTGCCTCCGCCCCGGCAGATGGCGATGAGGTCGGGCCGCAGGCATTCCAGCGCGGCGAGCGCCCGCAAGATGCTGGTTTCAGTCTCCGCGCCCTGCACCAAAGCATCGGCGAGCAAAACACTGAAACCATAACCCGAGGCGCGCAGCGTCTCGGTGAAGTCGCGGCAGGCGGCGCTGCCGGAGCTGGTGATGAGCCCGATACGCGCGGGCAGCAGCGGCACGGTACGGCCGGCATTACGGCCCTTCAATCCCTCGCCCTCCAGTTTCTCCAGGATACGGCGCTTTTTGAGCTCGATCTCGCCCAGCGCGAAAGCGGGATCGATGTCCAGACCCTTGAGCGAAAGCCCGTAAACAGGGTGGTACTGCAGGCGGCATTCCATCAGCACCGCCGTGCCATTTTCAAGTTTAAGTTCCAGGCCCTCGCGCTCGAAGCGGCGGCGGATAGCGGTGAACTCGCTGCCCCACATCACCAGCCGCATCTGGGCGATGACCTTGCCCTGGGTGCCGCCCTCGACGAGATCGGCGTAGAAGGACCCGCCCTTATGACGCGGCGACTGGATCTCCGCCTTCACCCAAAAGGTGCGATCCATGGCGGGAGCGATAAGCTCCTCGATGCGCCGGGTGATGGCGGAGAGGGTGAACCAGCGGGCAGGCACGCGGACATGATAGTGAGGCCGTCCCCCTGCGGAAGCCGGGCGCTTCAAGCGGCGGCGCCGCGCCTATAGTCGCAACCCGACATGACGGCGACTCAGCGATGGCTTTCGCGCCCGATAATAGCTCGGCCCACGAGACGCATCTTCGCTTTGCTACCGGCATTCAGGTCCGTTCGTGCTGAGCTTGTCGAAGCATGAACGGGCCGCGACCCCACCGCCATTTGCCCCCTTCGACTATGCTCAGGACAGGCTTCGACAAGCGCATCCCCCCAAGCGGGGGATCAAGGGCGAACGGCTGAGCGTTCTGCGTCATGGCTAAATTATTACTGCGTTTGCTGGTTATCAGCGGCGTGCTGGGTTTGGTGTTGGCCCTGCCTGTGGCCGGCGTGGCCGTCGCGGGCCTGGAGCTCGGCCCCTACCTCGTCTTTCCCCCGCGGCCGGCGCCTTCGGGGATGGAATCGTGGTCGTGGTTCGGAGCCGGTGTCATCCTGGCGCTGATCCTCGCCCCGATATCCCCTTTCCTGATCTGGACGTATCGCGCCCGAGGCATCGTGCGCTGGTGGCCGATCGCCGCGCATCCCTGGCCGGCCTGGGCGGCACCTTCCTTTCTCGGACTCGGCTTCTTCTGGCTCATCGCCTGGACGCGCTTCCCGTGCTTTGCCGGATTCCAGAAATACACCTTCACGCCGCTATGGCTGAGCTTCATCCTGTGCCTCAACGCCCGGCTGGTGCGCGCCAGTGGAAGCTGCCCGCTCACGCACCACCCCGCCTGGTACGCGGCGCTCTTTCCCCTGAGCGCGCTGCTGTGGTGGATGTTCGAGTTTTTGAACCGCTTCGCCGGGAACTGGAGCTATGAGAACGTGGAGCAGTTCAGCGCCGGGGAGTACGCTTTGCACTGCACGCTGGCCTTTTCCACGGTCTTGCCAGCCTTCGTCGCCATGCAGGAACTGGTCTTGTCCTGCCCGGGCTTCAAGTCAGCGTTTTCCGGGCACGCTCCCGCTTTTAAAATTCCGTTCCGACCGCTCGCTTTTTTCGCCGTTCTATTCTCAGCGCTCGGCCTTTTCGTTTTGCCGGCTCACCCACGTGAGTTCTACCCGATGCTTTGGCTCGCGCCCGGACTGCTTTTTATAGGACTACAAGCTCTGGTCGGCGAAGAGCACGTGCTGAGCGCGAGCCCGCGCGGGGACTTCAGCGGGCTCTGGTCCGCCGCCCTGGCGGCCCTGGCCTGCGGCTTCTTCTGGGAGATGTGGAACCTGCACAGCCTGGCGCGCTGGGTGTATCACGTCCCCTGGGTGCAGCGCTTCCGCGTCTTCGAAATGCCACTGCTGGGCTACGGCGGCTATCTCCCCTTCGGGGTGGAGTGCGCCGCCTTCGCGGGCTGGCTGTCCGTGCTCATGGGGGTTCCCGCGCCCGGCACGAAAAACTCGGGGGATGATCCAACTGTGACGTCTCCGTCGTAATCACCGCCAGCGCGCACCATAAAAGTGGTGCCCGACATGAAGCAACCACCTCCTGCGATGGCCGGCGCTGGCGGTGCCCCGCCCTGAAGCGTGGTCACACCCGCCGCAGCCCCCGTGGTGCCGGTCGTCGTGGTTGTGGGGGGTGCCGTGCCGCTAGTCGCCGGGATGGTGCCGTCGGTGTTGACATAGACAAAAGCCGTTCCCAGATTGCCATTCGTGTCCGTGACCGAAATCGTGCCCTGCTCAGTGGTAGAACCCGAGAAGAAGTACACCGAGGTTCCGCTGCCGCTGAGGGTGGTGACAGCGTTGCCCGTGGAGCTTGTGGCGAAGCCCGTGCCCAAATTCGAAGGCACAAAAGTCCAAGTGTAGGGTGCCGTGCCGGTGGCCACGGTGAACTGCTTGCTGGTGCTGAACTTCATGGCCGTGGGCGTGGGCGTGACGTTGATGGAGGAGACGAGGTTGATGGTGCGGCTGATGGTGGAACCACCGCTGTTGATGGAGAGCGTTACCGAGTTGCCGCTGCCCGTAGTGCCCGTGAGCAACAGCGCCTGAGCGGTCGTCGCGTAGCTGGCCGTGAAACTCCCCCCTTTGGCGTATTCGCTGCTGTCGGAAACACGGCGCAGCACGTTGGTCGTGGATAAGGTCTCGTCGAGGACGCGCCAGGTGGCCGTGGTCAGCCCGCCGGCGACATTGAGTTCAAGCTGGCCTCCCGTGGGCAGCGGAACCTTGTCGCCGTCGGCAATGTTGGTCCAACCGGAGGCCGAATCCAAACGATAGCGCAGGACGGGCGCCGAGTAAACCTTGACATACCCGTAATTGACGGAACCGAAAGACTGCACCTGGATGGTGGACACGCTGGGGCTGTTCGGATCAATGCTGATCGAGGCAGTCGTCAACCCCGCCACGCTGGTGCCTTTTTTGTCTGTATCGTCGGTGAGTTTGACCATTCCGGAATCCGTGGTGGAAAAGGTGTAGCTGCCATCCCCGCCCGCGGCCACGAGGTGCGCCGGCGCCCCCCCGACCACGGTGAAGGTGTCCGAGCTGGCCGTGAAGTTCACCGGCGCCAGAATCTTGAGGGTGGCGGTGGCGGATTGGGATCCGGACTCCACGAGGAAGGTCACGCTCACGGTGTCGGTGATCACCGCGTTGGGCAACGTGTAGGTGACGGATTCGCTGCCCGCCGAGATCAGCGTGCTGTTGCTGAAGATGGGGTCCCCTGGAATGACGGAGTAAATGTAAGATCCGAGGCCGTCTCCACCCAAAGCCACGATTTTTACGGTGGCACCCGCCGTGTTCAAGATCTTTCCGCCCACCACCGCGTTGCCGCTGTTTTGGACAGTGAAAGAGAGGGGAAACTTCTGAGGCGCAATCACCAGGTTGCGCACGCTGCCGTCCGGGCCGGTGAGGCGGATGGTATCGCTGCCCGTGGTGAGGTCGCCGGTGCGAAAGACGATGCGCGAATTGCCGGGGTAGTTGCTGTCCACGGTGAGGGTGGGCTGCTTGGCCCCGCCCGTGCCAGTGCTGGCCACGACCCAGGAATAACTCGTGAGATCGTAGATCTGGCCACCTTGAGCGCTGAAGATGAGATCACTGTTGGGCCCCACGCCACCCGTGATGCCGGCCGCGGTGTGCACCGCCGTGTTCACGGTGATGGTGTTGTCCGTGGAGAGCGTAATGGCGTAAAGGGTGCCGTCGGCCAGCTTGGCGTGATAGATTATTTTGAGGATCTGGCTTTCGGAGGTGCGCGAGGGATCGCGCAGCCAGTCCAGAGACTGCTTGAGCAGCAGGCGCCGGCCTTCTTCAAGGGAATCGCTGAGCGGTTTGTAAATACTGCGCGCTCCCGAGGGGCTCAGGGTCCCGAAATCGAAACCCGCAAAAACCGTGCCATAGGGCCGTTCGTTGGGCCCGCCGCTGGCGCGCACGCCGGCGATGGTCTCACCGCCCGCGGAGCCCGTGCCTCCATAGTAAACGAAGGGCAGACCCTGGCCTTTGCGAATGAAGAGCGGACTGGGGTTATAGACGCATAGGCTGGCCTCGTTATCCACCTGCTTTGTGGTATTGGGCGAAACACCGCCCTGGATATCGAGGTTGTTTTCGAATTTATCTGTGATGGGATCTCCCGGCACCTTCTTGAGGGCGCGCAATCCAGAATCCGTGATTTGGATGATGCCCGTGCCATTCCCAGAATGCTGGATGGCCACGCCCAAGGTGTCGTAGAAAGAGTCGTCCATGGTAGTGTTTCCGGCGTCCACCCATTGCCCGCCTGTCAAGAGTCTGCCTCCAAGGCTCAGGAACGAGGCGATGCGCGCCTTGTCCTTCACCGAGAAATAATGGATGGGCAAATTGCCTTCAAGGATAATGCCGGCATCGCCGGTGGTGTCCCCAGTGGAAAAATTGCGGTTGAGCTCCCGGCCCGTAAGCCCCACCAGGATGTTCCAGTCGTTGACCTCATATCCGGATTCGTGAGCCCAGACCACGGCCTTGTGACGCCGGCTGGTGCTGTCGCCCTTGGCGAAGCTGTCAAGGATACCCTGGGTGACATCGCCGTACAGGCCCTGACCGGTGGTGTTGGCGGTGTTGAAGTTGTGGACATGCCATGTCTGATAGAGATAGAGCGGCCGCTTGCTCGAACCGCTGCCCGTGGAGGGGTAGATGGCGTAGGAACCCAAAATATTCCCGGAAGCCGTGCTGGCCAGCATGCTGCCCTCGCCCCAGAATTGCCCGGTCGGCTGGGCGTGGTAGTGGTAGAGGGAGTCCAGGGGATATTCGCTGGCCAGGGTGATGGAGGCAACGTTTCCGGCTACAGACAAAGCCGTGATTTCAGAATAAGTCCCCTCGTCAAGGAGCTTGAAATAATCTCCCGTCTTCACTACATCGCTGAAACCGAGGTAGTCGCTGCCAGGCAGGATGAGCTTGACCCCCGTGGTGGACACCGTGGGCTTGCCGCTGTTGGTGCCCGCCGCGGAGGTGTAGGTGAGCAGCGCGTAGCCCTCCGTATAGGCGCGCTGGGAGACGTACAGCGTCTTCTTATAATTGGTGGTGCTGGAGAAGGTGCTGTCGCCGTCGCTCACCGCGATGGAAGCCGTCCCTACCGAAGTGATGCGATGCCAAGGGCTGAAAAGGTTGGTGCTGAGATCGAGGGCGCGGATCTTGTCCCCGGCCGCCAGGCGCTGATCCCAATAGGTATTGCTGTTGACGTCGGCGCTGAAAGTAGCCGAACCGCCGCTGGCCGCCGAACTCAGGGAAAGCGTGCCGCGCGTGTACTGGTAGTTGTCGAGGGCATCCGCGTAGTAGCGGATGCTGGTGGAGGGAACCATGTTGTTCCAGAAGTAGCGCAACTGGTAGGGGTCGTGATCCGTATTGTTGACCAGCAGGAACATGGTCTCGTCGTAGAGCGTGAACTTGTTGACCACACGGAAATAGAGCCGGGTTTCCTTGGTGTATTGCGCCGTCTTCTGGGCCGTGCTGAGTTCGCCGCTGTGGGCCGGCTCCAGGGCCTCCACGCGCAGCGTGTAGAGCGAGGGCCCGCGCTGCAGCGTGCCCGTGGTCCCCGAACTGCGCCCCCAGGTAGGATAGAAGGGGAGGCTGAAGGAGCTGGCATTGCCCGAGTTCGCGAAAAGAGTGTAAGAAACCTCCCCCTGCTGGGGCGGAGCGCTGAAGTCGAGCTGGGAGATGCGGCCGTGGAGTTCGAAAACCGAATCCCTGGGATTGACCAACGGCAAAGCCACCAGCGTGACGCGGAAATCCGTGCCGCTGGGATAGGAGGACGCGTTGGTGATGGAGAAGGTCACGTTTTGCCCGCTGGTGGCCGAGTCTGGGATCTCCACCACCGGTATCTCATAGCGATCGTAAGTGTCCGTGGACCGCAGGCTGGCGGAGGTGACGGTGACCGAGGGCACAGGCACCTCATCGGCCACGAAGTCGCTGGTCGCGGAATTGAATTTGTGCGGCCAGTACTTGTGGACGGGAAGTTCCTGGGCGGAAAGCCCGATGGCTCCCCAGCGCTCGAGGTCCGCGATGGCGTACTTGGCGGCATCCGATCTCGTCTTGAAAACGGAGGGATATTTCGTCATCAGATCGTCGAGGTAGCCGGTGATGGATTCCTTCCACAGGGTGCCGATGGTGGGCTGGCTGGCCGAGGAGTATTCGCGCACGGCCTCCCGGGCCAGGATATGCCGGGCCATGAGCTCGGGCTTGAAGGCGCCTTTGTCCCAGTGAACATCCACCGGATTGGTGAGGATGGGATATCCCCACTCGAAGGTGGTGTCAATGGGGGGGCGCTTGATATAGAGGCTGTGGGAATGATAGCCGATATAGCCGATGCTGCCGGCAAAGGTATTGCCGCTGGGGCGATAGGAAAGCGACGCCGTGCCGTAGCCGATCCAGCGCTCGATGTTCTCAGGGTCATAGGTGAGGTCGAAGCCGTTCTCACCGCCGGCGATGACGAGGGGCAATTCGGGCGTGACGCCGGTATTCTGGAAATGGCTGCTGTTCCAGTTCGTGGTGTTGCCGAAAATGCTCTCGAAATTGTCGGTCATGTAGAAGATGCCCTTGCCCGAGGTCTGGGCTATCATGTCGGTGGAAGGGAAGGGATTGAGCTCGAACCTGACGATGGTGGTGTTGTCGGTGTTGAGTCGCAGGCCGTTGGAGTCCTGAATCTGGACGCGCAACTCCGCGACGCTGCCGACGCCGGAAAAGCTGCTGCTGGTGCTCACCTCGATGCGGATGGGCGTGCCCACCGACGAGGCCACGGAGTTCACCGTGAGTTGCTGGGGATTGGCGAGAACGTTGCCGGCATTGGTCACCACCACCAGGAAATTCTCGGCGGAAGTATCCAGGATTTTGATCTCGGCGACACCATTCGCGGCCGGGAAGGTCACACGCTGGGTGTTGAGGGCTCCGTCCGTCACCGCCCCGCCGACGTTGATGCCGGAGATGGTGGCGGTGTTGCTGGCGAGTTGGAAGGTGAGGCTGTTGCTCGAACTCGTGACCAACTGGTCGTTGGCATCGCGTACATGCACGCGCACCGTGGTGGTGCCGTTCACGATGAAACTGCCGCCATAGCCCGCGAAAGCTATTTTGGTGGGATTGCCCGCTGTGGCCACGGTGTATTCCGCGGGCAGGGGGTTGCTGAGCGCGCTGCTGCCGGGGGTGCTTTCCTGGATCAGCACCTGGAATTTCTCCGCCGAGTTGCCGGTGAGGCGGATGGCCGCCTCACCCTGGTTCACTTGCACCAGTTGAATGATGCCGCCATAACTGCCCTGATCGGTGCCCTGGGCGATGGAGGTGATGCGCGCCGCCACGTTGTTGCTGAGGCGGTTGATGCCGGGCCGGATGCGCGGGTGCGTGGCGTTACCGCTGTAGTTGTCGTTGCTGGGGAAGACCTTGACCACCCGGAAACCGTTGAAAACCGAGGGGCTGGCGGAAAGCGCGCTATCGTAGTAGTTCACGAGATCGAGGGCGATGTGCTCATAGTAGTAGTCCCAGCGGTAGTCGTTGATGGGAATAGCCACCAGGGCGCTGTTGAAGAAGTCGGGCTTGCCGCCCTGGCCGAGGCCCGAGGCCAGCACCGAGGTAGCGTCGGATGAGTTCGACCACACGTACTCCCCCCAGGCGACGACCTTGTCCACGATGCGCGTGGCCGCACCGCGCAGATCGTAGGCCGTGCCGGTCGTGGGCGTGCCGCTCAAGGTGCCGGGGCTGATGTATTTCACGGACGCGATGCCGCCGTCGCTAGCGTTCTTGGTGCCGGTGCCCTTGATGGAGGTATCGGCGGCGGTGTATCTCCAGACTTCAAGGGTCTGGTCCTTCAGATCGTTGTCGGGGGTGTCGCCGATGCTGGAATCCACCGTGAAGGCGGGCGACGTGAAATTGACCATGACGTAATTGTCCCCTTTGTCGGCGCCACCCTGGGATATGAGCAGGTAATTTCCGGAGGTCGCCAAGGCGGTGGCCAAAGAGGTGCTGATGCTGGTGGGATCGGCCGAGATCTGGCCGGCGCCGGCCGCTACCGCCTTGACGGTGCCCAGCAACACCTCGTTGCCGACGGTGACGCTGTAGGTGAAGTTGCCGATGGACTTGATGTGCAGGGCCTCCACGAAATTGCCGCTGTTCGCATAGTAGGCGAAAGCGCCCTTGGCGTTCTTGTCGGAGGGAATCTTGCGCACGATGTGGGGGTGGGTGGCAATGCTGGGCAGGGCGTAACCGCTCACCGTGCGGGTGACGATGAGCTTGACGTTGCCGTCCAGCGTCGTCGGACTCTTGATGCTGGTGTTGTCGGCCACATTGACGAGCAGCGAGGTGGGATTGGGATCCTTATGGTTGGGAAGGTTCAGGTAGATGCTGACGCCATTGAGTTCGCCGGCATTGGAGCTCCTGAACGTCGCCCAGCCCCGGGTGTTGATGGTGCTGAAGGAAGGCGTGGTGCCGGCGATATTGAAGAGGTCCATCTGGTTGGTCGAGTCCGTCACCGTGATGGGAATGCGGCTCACGGTGTGATCCGGGACGAAGTCGGACAGCGTCCCCTTGAGCGAGTAGTAGTGGTCCGTCGGCTGGCGGATGTTGCCCCGCAGGATGGTGGAGCTCGGCGGAATTTCCAAGGGATTGCCCAGGATCGTGACATGGGCGATGGTTGCCAAGCGCCCGTCAACCAAGGCGCCATGAGGATACATGTTGCGGGTGCCGTCCCATACAAAGGTCGCCGGGGTGACGCCATTGAGATACTGCCCGTTCAAGATCATGAGCGGATCCACCATGAGCATGGCGCTGGCGCTCTCGCCGGTGCCCACCAGGCTTTCCCAGAAGGTTTTCCAGGAGGGCGCGGTATCCGCAGGGTACTCGCGGTCGCTGCTGAAGCCGTAGGGGGCCGGCATGAGCAGGGTTTCGATGCCGCGTTTGTTGAGGAAATCCTTGATCTTCTGAGCCTGGCTCTGGTAGGGGGGGTAGTAGATCAGCAGATGTTGTTCAGCGGGAAAGACAGCCGTCATCGAGACGACCACGGCCAACAGCAACGCCGAAAAAAGACGAAAAAACCTCTGGAGGTGCGGGATTTCAGGCATGGGCTGGGGCATGTTAGCGTTTCCTCTTCTGCGACAAGCTAGGGAATGGGCTGCGCCACGGTGGTGCGGATGTACCATGTGCCGTCCTGGGCGGCGACCAGGGAGTCAATGCTGCCGCCGGCGCTGTACTGGCCGGGGGCCAGTAGCCAGGCGCCGCTTTTTCCGGCTTCGATGCCTCCGGATTCAGCGACCACCAGGGGCAGCAAGGCGCCATTATTGGCGTAAAACACGGGCGTGGGAGTGGCCTGGAAGGCCGGGGTGCGCTGGGTTGTCGCGCGCAGGCTGTAGGCGGCCGCCGTGGAGTTGCCTTCGAGGACATAGGCGTGGCCGGCGTGGACCGCGAAGGCTCCGCCTTCCGAGCTCCAGGAAATCCCAGCCAGCGTGCTCGCCGTCCAGGTCGGAGCCGCGAGGTTGAGGCGCGTGGCCGTCGTACTTCCGAGGATGTAAAGGGCGGAGTCATCGAGCCCGCTGTTGTCGGCGGCGAAAGCGAAGGACGCGGATGAATTGTAATCGGGCAGGAAGGACGCGCTGGCGGTGTCGTAGAAAGCGAGCGCGTTGCCCGAGGCCAGGAGCAAGATCCCTCCCTGGCCGGCCAGATCACCCGCGCGCAGCGCCGCGGCCTTTTCGCCGGGGCTGCCCGCTCCAACAAGGGCGGTGGGGAAAGTGAGGTCGAGCCCGGCGCGCAGGACGGCGGAACTCGCGGTATTGAGCCCATAGAGGCGGCCGCCCGCCACGGCCAGGCTGTGCACGTCCATGGAAGGCGCGGCATATTTCGGCCCGGCAGCGGCATCCCCCGCGAGGTCGTAGCCCAGCACGCCGGCGTCCGTGGTGGCGACGTAGCCCACGCCCTGGTGGATGATGAAGTCGCGCACGCCGCCGATGGTGACCGGCAGATTGTAGCTCGTAAAGGGGACCGCGCTGTCCCCCTCGCCGCTCCTGAAGTCCGCTATTTTGTAGCCCTCGATGCGGTGAAAATTGGCCGAATAGCGCGCGAGCAGGTAGAAGCTGCTTCCGGAGGAAACCGGCCCTAGCAGGGGCCGGTAACTGCCGGTGTTGGCCGATGATACGCCGATTTTGCGGCGCGCGCCGCTCTTGAGTTCAAGCGCGCGCACCGGGATGCGCAGGAGGTCCGTGGCCGTGCGCCCGTTGCCGCCCTGGGCCGAGAGCGTCCAGGTGAAGGTGCCGCCGACATCGGCCAGGGCCGGCGTGAAGCGCAGCGTGCGCCCGCCGTCGCCTGCGGCATCGTAGGCCCCGGCCGGCGCGGGGTTGAGCGTGCCCGTCGTGCTGGAAATCCCCAGGATATCCCGGGTGCTGGCCGCCGCGTGGGTGACGAGCAGCGTCACGCCGGGGGCAGCGGCCAAGGTCCCTCCCGCGCTGGCAAGGAAGTAGGGGTTCTCCTCCGCCTCGATGAAGGCCGTCCGCACCAGGGTGTTCGTGCACTCCGCGCGCAGCCCCGCCAAGGCCGCGGCGCCTACTTTCCCGGAGTTCTCCACCGCCTCCAGGGCGGAGGCGAAGGTGCGCGCCAGGGCGGGGCTCGAAAGCCCATTCGCCGCGGCAGCGAAGGCCTCGCGGGCTTTGGCGGACGAGGTGCGCGAAAAGGCCTCCGTGAACAAGCGCAGCAGCTCGGCCACCTCGCCACTCAAAACCTGGCCGGCCAGGTGCTGGTGCACCGCCACGCGCGCGGCAAGCGTGGGGTTGGCCGCGACCAGGGCCGCGAGTTTGAGATCGGCCTCGGGCACTCCGGTGCGGCCGTACAGCTCGAAATCGGCGGCCTCGTGAGCGGCCTTCAGGGCGCTTCCGCCCTCCATCACCTTGAGGGCCATGCGCGCGCGCGCATGGGTGACGGCGTTGATGTCCGCCGTGATGGCAGGCAGCGCCGTCTTGTCGCCGTCCAGCGTGCGCGAAAGCAGCACCGTGCCGCCGTTGCGGGCCGTAATTTCGACCTCGGCCCCAAAGGGAACGATGAGCGTGTAGCCGCGGCCCTGCACGGTGGCGGAGTAGAGGCTGCCGGTGGCGACGTCGCGCGCCTGGACCTGCAAGCTGTCCGCCGCCGCCATCCGGGCCTTGGAAAGCAGCGCCCCGTCGTCAATGACGCCGGTCACGATGGTGCCGCCACCCGTGCCGCGAATGCCCCCCGCGGCGAGGTTGACCCCGCCGCCGCCCCCGCAGCCAAGGGCCAGCAGCCATGCGGCGAGCAGCAGACCCAGAGGAAGGCAACTGGAGAAGTGTGCGCGCGCGATCATTTCCCGCCCTCCAGGTCTTCTTCAAAGTAATAGACGGCCACGCCGGCGCGCTGGCGACCCGGCCCTTCCGAAGCCGGGTTGGTGTCGCGGTCGTGGGAGGAAAGCCACTGATCGAGGTCCTCCAGGAAAAGCTGGGCCTTCTCCTTGGAAAGCCCGCGCAACTTGTGGAGCACCCCGGCGGGCAGGTTGTCGTAAACGACCTTGAGTTGCAGGAAGCTCTTTTCCGGAGGATGCGTGAAATTGTGGTCGAAGGTGGCGAGCAGGTCCGCCGTGTCCTCGCCCATCATGACCACCTTCTCGCTGTCGTCACCCGCCGGAACATAGGATCGCGCCAGCAGGCGCACGCGCTCGCCCTTGACGAGCTCCACGGTGCCCACGCGCAGCAGTTCGTCGAGCATGGCGCGGGCCGGCACGTCGCCGCTGTATTTCTTGACGAGCTCGGTGAAACTCGCTCCCGCACCCTCGAAGGGAAGGTCCGCCGGCTGGCCGGACTCACCGGCGAAGGACGGGTCGCGCACCCAACTGCTGACCACGCGCGCGGCGCGGTTGTACTTCTCGCTCCAGTGACTGTCGTCCAGCGCCGGCGTTTCCCTGAGCTGACGTATTTCCTTGCGGCTGAGCCCCGTCAGCACGGAAACGCGCGAATCTGTTTGCTTCTTGTAGGCCAGAGAGAATTCCTGGGTGGCCACGTCGGCGAAAACCCGCTTGGCCCATTCGGCGAAGGTGCCGTAGGGCACGCCGTTCCTGAGCAGAATGCGCACCAGCGGTCGCAATAACCTGGTGGCGGCAGCGGCCAGAGCCTGATTCACCTTAGCCATCAAATTCTTGGAAAACTAATTCCGAGAATATTTTGGGAAAATTTATTCACAACTTTGGTATTATATTCCCAAATTATTCAAAGTCAAGAGCTGTTCTCGCGATCCGCATTCACTTTCGTTAAAGCGGTGCGGGCCGTGCAGTCGGAGAGGCGCTCGGAAGCACGCGAAAAATCTGGCCCGCGGGCAATTTCTCGACCAGGCTCAACCACCCGTGTTGCAAAAAATAGTCCGTGAGAGCTTCGTAGGCTGGATCCAGCTTGGAACAGGCGGCGCTCGTGACCCACCACTGGATATGTTCTTGTACCAAAAAGCTCTCGATATCGGAGATACGGCGCCAGCCCGCCTCGTTGCCGAGTTGAGCGGGAAAAACGCGCGGTCCGCGAAACAGGAAAGAGGCTGGGCCGATGTAAAAGACCGCCTCGCCAGGCTTTTTCAGTGCCGTCAAGCGCAGGGCCAACGGGCCATCCGCCACATAGCGCTGCCGATAACGGGCGGGATCGAGGACCGGCCGATCCAGGGTGAGCGCCGCTATTTGCCGGCCTTCGAGGAAGAAGGCGACCATCAGCAGGGCCGACAGCGGAAGGACCAGCGTGCTCTCCCATCCGCGTTGATGGCACCAACCCGCGACGCCCACCATGGCCGCGGCGACGAGCACGGCCCAGGTGGGCAGGTGGTAACGGAAGAAAGCCGGGGGCGTGAAATGCCAGGCCGCGGCGCTGGCCAGCAGCACAAAGGCGGCAAAACCCAGACCCGCCAACGCCGCGCGCCGCCAGGAGCGCGGTGACGCGGGGCGCAGGAAAAAGAACGGCAACAACCAGAGCAAGAACGGCCCGGCGGGAACGCGCGGCAGGGCGCGCAGATTGCTCCAGGTGCGGCTGCGCCAGTTGTCCAGGATATCCACTTCATTGAAATCGCGCTCAAGCCCCAGGGTTTTGCGCTCGGCGCGGATCTCCTCGCCCGCCAGCACGCGCGGCTGACCCGGTTGCCCGGAATAAAGCAGGTTGGCGTGCCGCTCGAAGGGAAAAACGGCGCCGTAGCGGGAGTAACTGTGACCGTGATAGCCGCCGGCCACAAGCGCCAGCAGCGCGAGAAAAAGCAGTCCTCGCAGGGGACGGCGGCGCTGGCGCCAAAGCAGCAAGGGAACCAGCGGCAGCATCCAGAAGACGGTCGTCATCTTGATGGCAAGGGCGAACCCGAGCAGCAATCCAAGCAGCGGGGCCATGCGCTTTGAAACCAGCAAAGTCGCGGGCTTCAGCACGCGCCGCAGCCCCGCCAAGAGGATGAGGCTCAACAGCATCTCGTCGCCAGCGCCAGCGGCGTGCACCGCGGCTTCGGGAAGCGCGGCGTAGGCAGCGGCCACGAGAAGGGCGAGGCGCAAGGGCAACAACAGCGCGGCCAGGCTGGCGATCTCTGCGATCAGCACCGCGTGCAGCGCGCCGTTCATGACGGTCACGACGCGGCCCTCGCTGTCGAAAGCCATGAGCCACGCCTTGAGCAGCACCCCCGCGGGGCTGACGCGGCGGTCGGCGGGGAAATACCAGGGCGGGGGATCGAGCGCGCCGCGCGTGAGGTAGGCGTCCGCGAGCGTCAAGTGATAGCCCAGGGCGTCCCAGCCCAAGGCCGGCAGCAGGCAGCGGAACAGCCGCATCATTTCAAGACCGACCAACAGCAACAGCAACGCGCGCAGCAGTAGGGGCGCCCCTTGTGGGGGGGCACCCAACGGGTGCCCCCCCATTGGGTGCCCGGTTTGTTGGAGCCCTGCTTGTGAGAGTCCCGTCCTCTGCGGCAACGCGCCCTCCGGTCGATCCAACCCCGCCCACAGCCTCCGCGCTCCCGCGATGAGGCCCGCGAGCAGGCCGGCCATTTCGCGCCACAGCAAAATCGCCAGCGCCAGCGTGAGCAGTTTCAAATTGAGCGCGCTCATATTTCCGGCCCAGGCCAGCCCGTAAACAACCATTGAAATGGCCGCCAAGCCCAGGGCCGCGCTTTCGGCGGGCGCGGGCCGCCCCCCCAGGAGGCGCCGGCCCAGAGCGGCGGCGAGCAGCGGCAGCAGCGCCGCCAGGGCCAGGACCTCCAGGGCAGCGAGGATCTGCAGGGCCATCAGAATAAAAGCTCCACGAGGCGCCGCAGCGTGCGGCTGCCGGCCCCGTGCAGGTAAAAGACGAGATACAAGCCCAGCGTCGCCCAAAGCCAGGCCTGCCAGAGCCGGCGCGCACGTGCCGGGCTTGGCGACGGGTCGGGCGATTCGGCGCTCAAACGCATGATATTTGCTGATCTTCTTGGCGTTCTTGGCGCACTTGGCGGTTCATCTTCCCCGGCATTTTGTTTTAGAAAACCAAGAGTTTATCGCCCAGTGCGCCAAGGGGGATCTGCGTGAAAATTTTATAAGCGCCTGTTTAAAAAATACGAATTCTTTCACCACAGAGAACACAGAGGGCACAGAGAGTTCACCGAGCCATGCTAAGCCTGAGCGTAGGCCTCCGACATAATTTTTAATTTTCAATGGATTTTTCATCTTATTCTTGTCCGTTCTCTATGCCCTCTGTGGCAAAATATTCTTTTAAAAAACAAAAATGGTGACACTAAAAATACTTTTTAAACAGGCTCTAAGGCTGGTGACATAGCTTCGTTCCCGCGCGCGTCCCTACTTCTCCTCGGGAATCCCGAACAGCGCGCGCGTGTTTTCCGCGAATGTTTCCGCGAGCCGGGCGGGATCTTCCCCGAAAAGTTGCGCGAGGAAGTCGCGCACGTGGACGACGTGGGCGGGCTCGTTGGGGCGGCCGCGCAGCGGCACGGGGGAAAGGTACGGGCTGTCGGTCTCGATCAGCAGGCGCTCGCGCGGGAGCCCGCGGCTCACCTCCTGAAGCGCCTTGGCGCTCTTGAAAGTGACCAGGCCTGAAAGCGAGAGATGCAGGCCGCGCTCGATGGCGAGTGCGGCCTCCTCCTGGGTGCCGTCGAAACAGTGCCAGACGCCCCGCAGCCCTGCTCCTTGAAAATCCGCGATGAGTTCGAGCAGCGGGGCCGCGGCCTGGCGGCAGTGCAGGATGATGGGGAGCTTGAATTCACAGGCGAGTTCGAGCTGGGCGCGCAACATCGCGACCTGCTCGGGGAAGCACTCCGCCGCGTGGTGGCGGTCGAGTCCGGCTTCGCCCACCGCACGGATGCCGCCCGCGGCGAGAAGCTCGCGCAAGGGCGGCAACTCCTCGCGCCAGGGACCGGCGGCGCGCGTGGGATAGAGGCCGGCGCTGGGATAGACCGGAATGGGGAGTCCTGCGCGGCGCGAGAGTTCAAGCCCGAAGCGGGCGCTCGCGACATCGGTTCCTACCTGCACGATTCCGGAAAGCCCCGCCTGCCGCGCGCGGGAAAGCAGGACGAGCGCATCCTCCGCGCAGTGGTGGAGGTGGCAGTGGGAGTCGAGGAGGCCCACCCCGGGCCGGGATCAGGCGCCTATCTCGACGCGGATCTTGAACGGAAGCTCGCGCACCTCGGTCTCGGTGCGCACGATCTCGCGGGTGATGACCTTGGTAAGTTTGATCCCCGCGGTCTGGCCGCACAGCACCGCTTCTTCGAGCACCCTGCGCATTTCCTGCTCGTCCGGTCCTTTGTAGAGCAGTTGCCCGGCCTGTTCGAGTTTGAAGTCCTCGGCCACCACGCGCTCGCCCGTGACGCCTCCCTTCAAAGACTCTTCGGCGTCATGGATGAGCTCGTCGAGGGTCACGGAACCGCCGGGATCATTCTCGAGGTCCGTCTCCTTGATCTCCCGGCCGGTGGCCTTGCTCAGGAGGTCGGTGATGTCCTCCTTCTCCGCGCCGGCCGTCGGTTCTTGCAGGGCTTCGATCATCCCCGTGATGCCGGTGTCTTCCTCACCGGGCACGTCCTCAAGGAAGGTTTCGACCTCGGTTTCGCTCGCGGCTTCGTCTTCGGGCGCGGGGGAAGCCTTGTCGGCGGGGTGACCCTGGACCCCGCTGGCGGGCTGATCCTGGATAATATCAGCGGCGCTCTCATCCTCCCTGCTAACACCGCCGATATCCTGGAGCAGAGCATCGAGGCCCTCGCCACCTTCGTCTTTAGCCGCTGCCGCAGGCGGTTCCGCCGGGCGCGCCTCTTCCACAGGATCACCGCCACCAGCCAGCAGCGCGTCCAGGGGATCGCCCGCCGCCGCACTCGCGGAACCCGCGGTGGCCCCTTGCGCCGCGCCCTCACCGGCCAGCAGGGCGTCGAGCTCGTCCTGCGTTTCTTCCTTCACGTTATCGGGATTTATATCCGGCGGGCTCACTTTTCCAGGATTTTTTTCAGCGCCGGCCACCTCGGCGGCAGCGGCGGGCTCACCTGCCAAAAGGGCGTCGAGCTCCTCCTGTGCTGCCGGCTTCTGCTCAGCGGGATTTTTTTCCGGAAGGCTCACATCTTCAGGTTTTTTTTCCTCGGCAGCCTCCGGTGTCGGGTCCGTTCCTGCCAGCAGGGCGTCGAGCTCGTCCGGCGCTTTTTCCTCCAGTTTTTCTGGTTTTAAATCAGGCGTGCTCGGTTTTTCGGGCTTTTTTTCAGCGATGGCTGGCGGAGAAGCCGCAGCGTGCTCCTTGAGGGCGATGGCCGCGCGCTCCTCCTCGCTCATCTCGTCCACGGATTTCTGTTCCAAAAGCGCGCTGAAGTCTTCTTCATGAGCCGGCTCAGCCGCGGCGCCCGCGGCAAGAGGCGGAGGAGGAGCGGGAGCTGACGCTGGCGAAGGCGTTTCCGCCTCGGAAAGCAGCTCGTCAAGATAGCTTTGATCTGCGACTTCTACATGTTGGACGACGGACTCCTCCGCGTGCGCGGCGCCCTCCTTCACGGCGATGGCGGCGCGCTCTTCCTCGCTCATCTCGTCCACGGATTTCTGCTGTAGCAGCGCGCTGAAATCCTCCTCGGGAGCCGGCGCGGTGGCCACGGGCACAGCCCCGGCGGGCGCTACTGGACCGGAGGCGAGCTGCGACAGGCGCGCGCCCACCACTTCCATCATAGCGCGCAGGTTGTCCTGAGAGCGCGTGGCCAGGTGTTTCTCCAGGCCCGGCAGTTGGGCGGCAAATTCGCCGTCGAAGAGCCCGGCGTGTTTCCTCAGCAGCGCCACGAGTTCTCCGGCGCTCCCCTGATGACCCGCCGCCGCCGCTTTGCGGGCGAGCTCCGCCCCGCCCGCGGCGACAGCGCGGTTGGCCACCTGGATGAAAAGCTTCAGCGATTCGGCCATCGGTTTTCTTCCGCCTCGAAGGCGGCGGGGACGTGGTGCACCTCGTAGGACCCCGAGGCTCCGGGGGTGACGGCCAGGACGTCGAAACGGCAAGGACCAGCGTGCTGCGGACAGTTGGCGAGCCAGGCAGCGGCAGCCCGCGTGAGGCGGCGGCGTTTCTGTTTCGTCAGTTGCTCCTCGGGAAAATAGCGGCGCGTGTCCGCCAGGAATTTGACCTCGACGAAAACCAATTCCGCCCCGTCGCGGGCGATGATGTCTATTTCGCCTTGGGGAATCCTGTAGTTGCGCTCCAGGATGGCAAAGGATCGTGCGCGCAGCCACAGGCAAGCCGCTTCTTCAGCGCGCGCCCCCGTGGCGGTGGGATCATGCGCGCTGGTTTTCTCCAGCGACCCTAGGGTTTCTAGGGTCCCCCCCAGGGGCCTGGGCCGGGTCACGGGCAATCGTCAGGGCGCGGCGGGATCCGCGCTGGCCGCGGCGGGCTGCGCCTCGCCGGATTCGAGTTCCACGCCATGGCGGGAAAGCCGCTCGGTGATGCGCGTGGAGCGCCCGGCGCGGTGGCGCAGGTAGTAGAGCTTGGCGCGGCGCACCATGCCGCGCTTCTCTATTTTGATGTCGGCGATGAGCGGCGACTGCAACGGGTAAGTGCGTTCGACGCCGACGCCCTGGGTCATTTTGCGCACGGTGAACGTGCGGCCCATGCCCTCGCCCTGCCGGCCGATGACCGTTCCCTTGAAGGTCTGCACGCGCTCGGTCTCGCCCTCGGCGATGCGGTAGCTCACCACGACGGTGTCGCCCGGGGAGAATTCCGGCCAGACGCGCGTGGCCTGGCGTTTTTCAAAATCGTGGACAGCTTGCTTCTTCATGGGCCTTTCCTGTTTTCAAACCGCCGCCAGCAGATCGGGCCGACGCTCGCGCGTGAGGGCCTCGGACTGCTCGCGGCGCCATTTTGCGACCTCCCCGTGGTGGCCGCTCAACAGCACCTCGGGAACGGACAAGCCGCGAAAATTTTGCGGACGCGTGTAATGCGGGTGTTCCAAATCACCGTGCTCCGCGGAAAACGATTCCTCGCTCAAAGAGTCGGAGCAACCCAGCACGCCGGGGATGAGCCGGCCCACCGCGTCCGCGATGACGAGGGCCGCGGCCTCGCCGCCCGTGAGCACGAAATCCCCCACGGAAATTTCCTCGGGTTGCAGGAGCAGGCGCACGCGCTCGTCAATGCCTTCGTAGCGCCCGCAGATGAAGGCGATGCGCGGGGCGGCGCAGAGCTCGCGCGCCAGCGACTGGTTGAAAACGCGGCCGCGGGGCGACAGCAGCAACAGCCGCGAACCAGCTTCGAGGCTCAGGCTTTCCACCGCCTTCACGATAGGCTCCGCCTTCATCACCATTCCGGGACCCCCGCCGTAAGGCAGATCGTCCACCGTGCCGTAAGTATCGCCCGCGAAAGCGCGGATGTTGACGGCCTCCACGTCCAGGAGTCCGCGGCTTACGCCGCGTCCCAAGACTCCGGAGGACATCATGGCCCGGCACAGATCCGGAAACAGCGTGAGGAAACTGAACTTCACGCCTTGGCGACCGCCGCCTGTCGCTGTTTAAAACGCTTCACGATCTGCTTCACCGCCGGAGTGGGCTCGGCCCCGAGGGAGATCCAGTGCTGGACCCTATCGAGGTCAACCTTCTCGGTCCCGTCCTTGCGGTGGGCGTCGTACCATCCCAGCACTTCCAGGCACTGGGCATCCCGGGCCTTGTGCCGGTCTGTGACCACCACGCGCCACTGGGCGTAATTCTTCCTACCAACCCTCTGCAGGCGCAAGCGGACCGCCATCGGAACTCCTCGACGAGAAATGGGGGGGCAAGGGTAGGCTCGTTACCCGAACCGCAAGGCCGCGGGCGCCCCCATGGCCGTTAGAGCCGGAAAGTGAGCTAACCCGGACCCCTCCCGAGCTGCAGCAAGGCGGTTCCGCCGATGATGGCCAGCAGGCCAAGGCTTGTGGTCCAGCTCAAATTTTGCGTGCCGCGCAGCAGGCCGATAGCCGTTCCCGCCACGGGAGCGCCAGCAAAGGCGATGGCCAGGCTCACGCCCAGGTTGGTGCTGGTCTCCAGGGAGCGGTAGAAGCTCCACATGCCGAGGCTGCCAGCGATGAGTCCGCCGCCCACGACCAGCAGCAACCAGCCCTGCCCCGAGCGCGGATGCGCCAATGCCTTCCAGGCGGGAAGGGAAAGGGCGCCCAACACCACCAGCGCGACGGCGCTGCGCAGCGTGATGCCGCCCAAGGCCGGCAGGCCCAGGGCCTTAAGGCCGGCCTTCTCCATGAAGCCGCCCGTGCCCCAGGCCAAGCCCGCCAGGGCCGCGAAAAGGATGGATTCGCGCATGCTTTGTCTCCCTTAGAAGATCGTTAAGCGTTCACCAAGCGTTCACCAAGCGTTCACCCCATGATTCGAGCTTACGCATTGCGGGGTCAGCAGCCAGGCCCGTTCGTGCTGAGCCTGTCGAAGCATGAACGGGCCGCGAGCCTCCATCGCCATTCACCCTTCGACAGGCTCATCCCCCAAAGCGTGGGATAAAGGGCGAACGGCTGGGATTTCTGTAACATAGCTGAACGCTTACGAAGATAGATGGCGCCGCTTCAGCGGTAATTGCGCGAGCGGATTTTGCCCGTGAGCTGCAATTTCAGGAGCAGCGCGCGGATGTCGTCGTACTCCTGCATCAGGCTCATCTTTTTGAGTTCCGCGGGATGTTTTTCCCCCACCTCGATCATCTCCACCAGCCCCAGGCCTTTGCGGGTGTCGAAGTGCTCCTTGAAAACGCGGTAGAAAACCTTGGCGCAGAGCTCCTCGTCCAGCTCTTCCAGCCCCTCCTGCTCCTGGAACTTGCGGGCGAACTCTAGGAAGAGGCCGTCGTCCACGAAGCGCGAGATGGCCTCGTCCCAATCGGGACGCTCCTGGCCCTGGGGGTTGGCGTTGTTGCGGAACTCATCCACCGCGCGGCGGAAAAATTCGGCGAGTTTGGGGATGAGATCCTGCTCCACGACCGCCTGGTAGTGGGTCTCGTCACCGGCGAAATATTCCGCCAGCATGGCGCGCCGCCCCTCCTCGTCGCCGAACAGCAGAGAGGCGAAAAAGGTCTTGCGCTTATGGGCGATGTGAAAGAGCTGCTCGGCGATCTCCGCATGCCCGCCCACGGGGGGATCGGCGCAGAACCACTCGGCCAACCAGCGCGTCGCCGCTTCTCCGAACTCCTCGGGCGTGAGCGCGTCGCCGTAGCGGGCAAACCGTTCCTCCAGAAATGAAGCCACCATGGCGGAGGGAACCACTCCCGCGGCTTGGAAGAAGGAGGAAACCCAATCCGCAAAGCCGACGCCCAGTTCAGCGCTCACGCGGCCAACCCCTTCCCGCCCCTCCTGCAATTGAACCCCCCCGACCTGGATTTCGGGCAACGGGGGAGGCTCGCGCCTCCCCCGGCCAACGCGAAATCAGCCTCCGAAATACTCCTTGAGTCCCGGGCCCGTGGCTTTCATGGCCTTGGCGCCGGCCTTCCAGTTGGCGGGACACACCTCGCCGTGCTTCTCGTTGTGTTGCAGGGCGTCCACCATGCGCAGCGCCTCGTCCACGCTACGGCCCAGCGGCAGGTCGTTCACCACCTGGTGGCGCACCTTGCCCGCCTTGTCAATGAGGAACAGCCCGCGGTAGGCAATGCCCACGCCGTCCACAAGCACGTCATAGTCGGCGCTGATGGTCTTGCTCAGGTCGGAAACCAGCGGGTAGGTCACGCCCTGGATGCCGCCCACGCCCTTGGGCGTGTTGACCCAGGCCAAATGGCTGAACCAGGAATCCACGGAGACACCGATCACCTGGGTGTTGCGGGACTCGAAGTCGCGCAGTTTCTCCTGGAAAGCGTGCAGCTCCGTGGGACACACGAAGGTAAAGTCGAGGGGGTAGAAGAACAGGACGACATACTTGTTGCCCTTGAACTGTGAAAGGGTGAACCCTTCCTTGATCTCGCCCTTGACGACGGCGTTAGCCTTGAAATCCGGTGCGTCTCTTCCGACTAGAACAGCCATATTGATACTCCTTGTTGAACTTTCGCGGTTTGCGGAACCGCTGATTGAAAAAAGGTGCTCCCGCTGTCAAGCGGCCCGCCGGGCTGAGACGCGCGCAAGGAATCCAGAGCTGGGTTGATGCTCGGATTTTCAGGTCTGCGCGCCGAGGATAAACGGGTGCCTCCTCACAGCAACTTCTCCATCTCCGCCTGCAGATCCGCATAGCTCTCCACGGCGGGATGTTGCGGGAAATCGCGTTTCACCAAGGCCGGCGCGCGGAAGAAGATGCCGCGGTCGGCTTCGCGCAGCATGGTGATGTCGTTGTAGGAGTCGCCAACGGCCAGGGTGCTGAAACCGAGGTCGCGAAAGGCGAGGATGGCGCGGCGCTTGGAGTCCTTGAGGCGCAGCTTGTAGCCGGTGATGCGGCCGGCGCCGTCCACCTCCAGGGTGTGGCAGAAGAGCATGGGCCGGGCGAGCTTGGCCATGAAACCATCGGCGAACTCGTAGTAGGTGTCCGAGAGGATGACCACCGGGCAGCGCGCGCGCGCCCAGTCGAGGAAGGCGCGCGCTCCGGGGAGCGGGTCCAGGCCCGCGATGATGCCCTGCAGGCGCGGCAGGGTGAGCCCGTGCGCGTCCAGGATCTTGAGCCGGTAGCGCATCAGCTCGTCGTAGTCCGGCACGTCGCGGGTGGTGCGCCTGAGGTCCGGGATGCCGGTGGCTTCGGCCACGGCGATCCAGGCTTCGGGCGTGAACACACCCTCGAGGTCGAAACAGGCGATTAACATGGCGGCGCGAAAGCCTCCTTGAATTTGCTGATGAAAAGATCGCGATCGCTTTCGGGAAGGTGGTTGATGCCCGCCGCCCCGGCGCGCCCGCCGCCGCTGGGGAATTGCAGGGCGAGGCGGCTCGCGCCGCAGGGCCGCTCCAGGGGTGCGCGCAGGCTCACGCGGAAGCCTCCGCTCTTGAGCCGCACCAGTACCCCGTGGGCCAGGGCGGGCTCGCGCCGCGCGATCTCGTTGGCGAAAATTCCGAGCAGCCGCCGCGCCGCCGCGCCCTCGTCCAGGGCCAGAACAACGCCCTCGGCCCCGCGGTAGATCTCCTGGGCCGCCCTGAGCGCGCCTTCGTCTTTCTGCTTTTGCGAGAAAATACGCGCGAAAAGCGTGGAGCGCTTGCGATAATCGAAAGGCGCGGTGTAGGCGTGCAGGTCATGATAAACCTCGGCGGGCCAAGCGCAGAGGTCGGCGCGCTCCTCGCCATAAGCGTTGTAGTTCAGCGTCTCGCCGATCTCTTGGAGCGCCTCGATCTCGGGCGCCGCGAGCCCCGCCGCGAGTTCCTGGGCGCGTTCCGAAAGGTTATCGCCGAAAGCCGCGGCGATGGCCCAGAGGCGCTCTCGCCCGCCGAGGTGGCGATCCACCAGGAGCGACGTGCACACGCTGGGGGATGCGTCGAGATGGGCTTCGAGCAACCCGCTTTTCGGCACGCGGCCTGCCTCGTGGTGGTCGAACCAGCGCACGCGGTTGCCGCCTTCGAGGAGCGCGCGCAGGGCGGCGGCGTTCACCGCCATGGAGATATCGAGTACGGTGATTTCCGCGCCGTGCGTCTCGGGGGGGACCTGGCCCAGGAGCTCCACCTCGCGTTTCATGCCGGTGATGATGGCTGCCTGTTTTGGCTCCACCAGCCGCAACTGGTGCAGGGCGAGAAGGCCGTCGGCATCCCCGTTGAAGACGTCGTAGGCGGCGGACGCGTCCGGCGTGGCTCTGCCTACGGTGCCCGTGGGACGAAGCCCGGCCGGGTGTGCAGCGAGGTGCTGTCCCCGCCCTGCATGCCCTTTTCGTCCACGCCCACGCCCATGGCGTGGTAGCCGTTGTCCACGTACAGGATGGTCGCGGTGACGGCGGAGGCCAGCGGCGAGCACAGGAAGGCCGCGGCGCTGGCCACTTCGTTGGCTTCGAGTTTTTTCGCCAGGGGTTGGTTGCGCTCGGTGTAATCGAGCATGCGGTCAATGAAGCCGATGGCGCGCGCGGCGCGCGAAGCCAGTGGTCCGGCCGAGATGGCGTTGAGGCGCAGTTGGTAGGCGCGGCCCAGCTCGTAGGCCAGCACACGCATGTCGGACTCCAGCGCCGCCTTGGCGGCGTTCATGCCGCCCCCGTAGCCCGGCACCACGCGATCCCCAGCGAGGAAACTGAGGGTCAAGATGGCCCCGCCGGGATTCATCAGGGGCGCGAAGTGGCGGCTGAGACTCACCAGCGAGTAGGCCGAGGCCGAGACCGCAGCAAGGTATCCAGCGCGCGAAGTTTCGAGCAGCGGCTTCTTCACCTCGGGAGCGTTGGCGAGGCTGTGCACCAGGATATCGAGGCGGCGGCCGCCGAGATCGGCCTTGAGCTGCGCGGCTACTTCCTCTACGGTATAATTTGGGTTCTCGCGGTAACGCTTGTCCTCACGGATCTCTCCGGGAACGTCAGCCGGGGCGTCATAGACGGCGTCCATGGGGTAGATGCGGAAGGCCATTTTGCCCCCGTTCGCCAGCACCAGCGAGGCGTCGAACTTGCCGCGCTCCAGGGCCATGCGGAAAAGGTTGCAAGCCGGCGGCCAGGTGCCCACCGCGATTTCCGCCCCGGCCTCGGCCAGGGCCTTGGCGATGGCGAAGCCGAAACCCTGGTCGTCGGCCACGCCGGCGACAAAAGCCGTTTTGCCTTTGAGGTCAATAGCGAGCACGCTGCAAAACCTTTCTGGCGGGATTCTGCCGCCGCGCGCCCCGCCGCAAGCCGTCGGCTTGAGGGGCAAACCCCGCTTCTAGGATGCCGGGCCAGACGCGCCCGTAGCTCACCGGGATAGAGCGCAGCTTTCCTAAAGCTGAGGCAACAGGTTCGAGTCCTGTCGGGCGTATTGTGCGGCCTTTTATCCAACTTTTCACCGGCGGATCTTTTGCTGAGTCAAAAATAGTCTTTTGATTTTCAAGATCTTAAGTGTAAATCTTCTCACAAAATAAATGGCCAAGCTCGTCATCATCGCGCTGTTCGTGGTCGCCGTAGTGTTGGCGTGGGCTTGGTCACGTCGTCGGAAGCGCGATGCAAAACACATTGCAACCGCACCGCTGCCGACTGCTTCGCCAGAGACCGTTGAAGAAAAGTTGTGTCAACCGGCGCCGAAAACTGACCCCTGATCGGCGTCGAATACTGATCCCCCGGAGGACCCCTTTCGGTGTGGGGCAAGGATGAGAACGGCTTGCCGGGATTGCTTGTTGGAAAAACTTATGTCACCCGGGCGGAGGATAGGGCAACGCTGGGAAGCGACCCGAGCGCCGTGCGGTGCCAAAGATTGGGGGCGCTCCGTTATTGGGGGCGCCCCTTTTTTTCCATGTTGAATCTTTGGCCCAAAGCGGTAAATCCTGGGGGGTGCAGGGGGCAAAGCCCCCTGCCAGGACATTGCCGCCACGGAGAGTCGCCTTCCATGGCGGACACTCGAAGAGCGCGGCGGCTAATGAGATGAGGTTATTTGCGCATCCGCCAACTTTCGTTGCCGGTTTCTACAATCTCGCAGTGATGCGTGAGTCGATCCAGCAGAGCCCGGGTCATTTTCGCATCTCCGAAAAGCCGGGGCCATTCGCTGAAGGTGAGATTGGTCGTGATGACGATGGGAACGCGCTCGTAAAGTTTTGAGAAGAGGTGAAAAAGGAGTTGGGCGCTGGTGGGAGCGAACTGGATGTAGCCTAATTCGTCGAGATAAAGGAGCTCTTTTCGCGCGAGGCGGTCAGAGATCCGTCCACTCTGGCCCACGGCCTTTTCTTGCTCCAGGCGATTGGCGAGGTCCACGAAGGAATAGTGCATGCCGCGGGCTCCTTGGCGGATGCACTGGGCGACGATGGCGCTGGCGAGGTGCGTCTTGCCCGTGCCAGTGCCGCCGACAAAGATGATGTTCTTTCCCTCCCGGAGGAAACTTCCATCGTGAAGCCGCCGGATCAGGTCTTCGTTCACGGGACTTTTCTTGAAGTTGAATCCTTCCAGATTTTTTTGGACGGGAATTTTCGCGACGCCGAGGCGATAGCGGATGGATCGGTTCTCTCGCTCCACGGCCTCAGCCCGCAGCAGGTCCAGAAGAATAGCTTCAATTCCCTTGCGGTGCCGCACGCCATCGGCCACAATGCCATCCCAAGCATCGCGCATCCCGATGAGCTTCAGGCGAGATAGCAGCTCAAACAGTTCTGCGCGCGTACTCATCAACAGGCTCCTATCAGCGTCAAGAGGCGATCAAACGAGGCGCAATCCGCGGACGGATCCTCGCGCAGGCGAAGCCGTTCCGGCACGACGGCATCCTGAGACGGAGGTGGTTGCTGGCTCGCAAGGAGGTTTAAGACCAGGTCCGCGCTCATAGGGCCATTGGCCAACACGCCATCGCAGGCCTCGGCAACGCGGTTCAGCCCATACCGTGGCGCCTGAAGAAGGATCGTTCGCCAACTGCCGCATGCCATCGGCGTGTCGCTCCAGGGCGAGCCGTGCCCGTGCCAGTCCACTTGGAAGGTTCTCATCCTGGAGCGGGAGCCCGTTGCGGACCGCCCCAGGTTTACGTTCCAGGACGGGGATGTAGTGCCGCACGTCAATAATCGTGTCGTGCTTCTTGAAGCTCCGGCGGTGTTCCCCAACCACCTTGCCATCCAGCAACAGTCCCAAGTGATCCGCATAGGCGCGGATTTCCACGCTTCGCCCTTTCGCCGTGCAGTCCACGCTGTAGGCATTGTTGTCATAATGCACCAGGAGCGTTGGCGTGACCGTGGCCTGCTTTGAGCCGTACCCGTCGAAAAGGCCCGCGACCTTTATCAATAGCGGCCTCTCCTCCTGGTAAACATCAAAAACCGTCCGGGAAGGAAAGTCAGGATGAGGACGGCGCATGGCCCGTTCCCGGCAATCCCGATCCAGGGCTTGATTCAACTCCTCCAAGGATTCCGCTTTCGGAAGGGAATAAAAAAAATCATTCTGCATCGTTTGAATGCGCCGCTCCACGCGGCCCTTCTCTTGAGGCGCGAATGGCGTACAGGCGTCAATCTCAACGCCGTAGTGTGCTCCCATCACCAGGAACCGGCGATTCCATGTGCGCTCCTTCCCTACCTGGACCTTCACGACAACCGTCTTCATGTTGTCGTAGATACCACGCTCGCACGCTCCCCCGAAGGACTCGAAGGCCTTCGCGTGCGCGTCAAAGACCATCTCCTGCTGTTCGCGCAAATAGGCCCGTTGGTGCGTCATCCGACTGTAGCAGAGCGTCGTCTGCGCGACATGGATTTTCGTCACGACGCCCTTGAGGCTGGCATGCTCTTCGCTCCAATCGAATTGATAGGCTTCGGCAGGCTTGAAGGTCAGAGGAATACACGCGGGCGGCAAATCCGCTTGGCTGTGCTGTATCCGCCAGGCCCGCGCGTAGCGCCTCACGCTGTCGTATCCGCCAGCGTAGCCTTCATTTTGAAGCGCCTCAAATACTCGCGTCAACCGTCGGCGATGACGACGGGAAAGCTGCCCGTCCTTCTCCAGCTCTTCTTCCAGACGAGCACGAAACTTATCCAGCTGAGGATAACTCTGTTGGCTTCGTTCGTAGCTCGGTCCTTCCTGCCCGGCCGCATTTCCGCTCAGTATTTTGCGAACCGTTGTCCTCGACAGGCACCGCTTTCGGGCAATCGCTTTCTTCGGGACTCCTCGGCGAAAGTCCGCGATCACCCGACTGAATGTTTCTTGGCTTATCATCGCCGTTCCATCTCCTTGGGGGGAGACGGAGGATGAGACGCCTTCCAGGGGGGCCATTTTTGGACGCCGATCTGCTCGTAGAGGGGGTCAAGTTTAGACGCCGATCAACAGGACGGCGTGGTCGTCATGCGCGTCGGCTTTCAGCGCGCTGAGCAGCGGCTCGGCGAGAAAGCGCCGCTGCGTCTGGCCCCCATGACAGACGAAGATAAGGGAAAGTACTTGCCACCCCGCGATTCTTATTTAAACTTTGCCACCAAAGTATTAATAGTTAGATTCGCTATTCAGTTTTGCACAGTGAGGTCTATCCGTAATGAAACGCGGTGAAATTGGCCGATACGAGGAAACGAACGTCGGCGGCGAACAGGTTCGCGCCTTCGTCCCCGTGCCGCTCCCACCCGTGCCACCGCTGGCAACAGACGCAGGGCTGGTGCCGCTGCTCGAATCCGCGGTGCTGGCGCTCGGCAGGCTTGACGGCGTCTCGGCCCTACTGCCGGACAAGTCGCTCTTCCTCTACACCTACGTCCGCAAAGAGGCGGTGCTCTCATCCCAGATCGAGGGGACGCAATCGTCGCTCTCCGATCTGCTCCTTTTCGAACTCGACGAAGCCCCAGGCGTGCCGCTCGACGATGTTGTGGAAGTATCGAACTACGTCGCGGCACTCGACCATGGTTTATCCCGGCTGCGCGGAGGGTTCCCGCTCTCGAATCGGCTGATCCGCGAGATCCATGGCGTGCTGCTGGCGCACGGACGCGGCAGTGGCAAGGATCCTGGCGAGTTTCGGCGTTCGCAGAACTGGATCGGCGGCACCCGCCCAGGCAACGCCGCATTCGTGCCGCCGCCGCACACGGTGGTGCCCGTCTGCATGGCGGCGCTGGAGCAATTCCTACACGCCGCCGATGACGGCCTGCCGGTATTGCTGCGGGCAGGGCTCGCTCACGTACAGTTCGAAACCATCCACCCGTTCCTCGATGGCAATGGGCGCGTTGGCCGCCTGTTGATGACGTTCCTCTTGTGCCATGCCGGAATCCTGCGCGAGCCGCTGCTCTATCTCAGCCTCTACCTCAAGCAGAACCGCCCGACCTACTACGAGCTGCTGGGCCGGGTGCGCCGCGACGGCGACTGGGAGGCATGGCTGACGTTCTTCCTAGAAGGGGTGGCGCAGATCGCGCGCGGGGCGGTTTCCACCGCGGAGAGGATCGGGGAGCTGTTTCGGACAGATCGCTCGCGGGTCGAAGGAGCGGGGCGCCGGGCGAATTCGGCGTTGCGCGTGCACGAGGCGCTCAAGGCGCGACCGATCCAATCCATGCCGGGGGTCCGTGACGCGACCGGTCTCTCGTTCCCCGCGGTCTCATCGGCAATGGACTTTCTGGTCGAGATCGGAATGGTGCGAGAACTCACCGGCAAGCGCCGCGATCGGCTATTCGTGTACGACCGTTACCTCGCCATCCTCAACGAGGGGACGGAGAAGCCCTGAAATTCGACCCCTAAAAGTGGCGCGGGGAACTTTGGACAAGCCCTCGCGCTATGCCAATTCGCGCGGGGCGAGGTCTTCGACGAACGGCCGATGCCAGGGCTCGACTCGGAAGCGCTGGACTTCCGAGCCGCTTCCGAGTCGTTCGCGTTTGTTCGCAAGCTTGGCCATGATCGGGACGGCGACACGCGGGCGTTTCTTTCCCCGCCAAAATGCTTGAATTTGAACACGAAGCCATAAGCTGAACGACAAGCTTGTAGTGCCACTTCAGGTGCGTCCCACTCGTCCCTTTGCGAAGAGTCCGCTGCCCTCGGCGCGGAAAGGCCGGTATGTCGCGTTGAATTCCAAAGGCGTCTGCTTGGCGCAGGGCAATAAGGTCGCCGCCGTCATGGCGGAGGCACGAGCGAAGGGTTGTGCGGTTCCGATCTTCATCAACCTCGATATCCGGAAGGAACGCACTTACATCTTTTGAATCGCTCCCGGGTTGTATTTCCCTTCTCCATAATGGAGGAAGGCGACTTTCTTAGACCCATCCTCTGGGTGCTTTTTTACATTCAAGGATGGCAAATCTGATGCCAAAGGTGCTTCGTGAGGGGCCCTATCGGCTCTTTTTTTACGCCGGGGATGGAGATGAGCCATTGCATATTCACGTGGAGCGCGATGACAAAATAGCGAAGTTCTGGCTTGGTCCCGTGCGGCTTCAGTGGAGCGGTGGCTTCAACCCGATTGAAATCAGACGGATCCGCAGAATAGTCGAGGAGCGCCAGCAACAATTGACGGAGGCCTGGGATGAATATTTTCACGGTTGAAATAGAACTGCCGACCATCGAGAACGTGGAGGTCGCCGGGGACGCGTTAAGCGCGAACCTCAGCGACGGACGCACTATCTCAGTGCCTCTTGACTGGTATCCGCGGTTGCTGCATGCAACGGCGAAAGAGCGAAGGCACTGGCGACTTATCGGCAAGGGACACGGAATACACTGGGAAGATATTGACGAGGACATCAGCGTTGAGAACCTTTTGATGGGCAGGCCCTCCGGTGAAAGTCAAAGATCGCTGAGCAAATGGATGGAATCCCGCACGCCACATCGTCCGTCCCAACGGAGACATGTGCGCTCGCATGAGGCATAAGAAAATCCTTAGAACCCCTTTTTTGGGGGGCAAAACATGCTTCTAAGGCCTAAAAATGGCTGAATTTAGGCCTTATTCGATTGAATCGCAATATGTTATCGTGGTCCGACCCCCGATTTTCATCACCCCGCCACATACCGCACAACCGTGGAACATGAGAGTGTAAAACGGATGCGCCTTTTGGGCGTGTCTCGCGAACACGGAGTTTTCGCGCCCGCGCGTCCGATTTTGAGAGCACCCTATTTTTGGGGCTTATGTTTTCTGCCGGCTCGCATAGGTTGTGCGATGTCAGGATCGTTTTCCAGCCCCTTTTCCTTGATCTCATCCATAAGCTGGAAGATTCTCGCGGAAGGAACACCCAAACCCTGGCTGATGCGAAGGACCACCTCCAGCCCAGGGTTTTTCTCTCCGCGCTCGACGCTGCCCATGTACGATCTTTCGATCTGATTTTTCACGGCAAACCCCTCTTGCGATAGGGAAGTTTCTGTTTTTCGCAAGTGCCGCACAGCAAGGCCAAAAAGGCGGCAGTATTCACTCTTTTTCTCCACGAACCAACCCTAATTAAAAGGATAAGGCCATGTTCGTTTGCCCTATTCATGTCCACGTTTAATAAATACACGTTTAATTTGACTACTATTTAAGGCATATAAAATCCGTGGGCGTGGCGGAAAGCGCTTAGCTTGGTTAGACCGGAGCCCCACACGAAAACAGGAGCGATAACATGAAGAAAAACCCTATCAACCCTTGGGCCTTCTTGGTAATCGTTTTGGCATCCTTGACACCCGTAGCGAACGCTACGGAAGGGGTCGAGGCTTCCATTTCTGGGTTCATGGATGCCATGTATTTATCGCAAAAACAGAGCGGGGTAATCAATGTATCAAGCGATAAAGGTTTAAGGGGGTTCATGTTTGGACAAGCAGAGGTAGATTGCACATTTAAATACGGGAATGGCCTGACCGGACGCATTGACGTTAGTGATGGCGCTGGTTCAGATGCAAAAGGGGGAGACTTGGCAATAGTAGGATTGCCAGTGGGGGGAGGGGGAGCTGAGAGTATAGTTGAACAAATGCGAATTGATTTTTCTCCCAATAATAACCTCACGATCACGCTTGGGAAATGGGATACATTTATTGGACTCGAGCCATTGGAACCAACAGATAGTTACACGATGTCGTTAGGCCTTACAAAAGAACTCGAACCCACCGAGCAATTAGGAGCCAGTGTTAAGTATAAAAGGGATTTTTTTGTAATCGAGGGAGCGTTGGTGGATAGTCTTTCCAACGTAAGTTTTGACTTCAACAAAAAACTTACAACGCAATTTCATTTTGGGGTTACCCCTATAGATAATCTTGAGTTGAACCTCTACTATGGAACAGGTGGCGAGGGAACGGATGGCATACAAGAAGAAGCGCTTATTGGGACTACAAGTTACTTGACAGATGTTTCTTTGCAAAACGACATTACGCTTCAATCATTTAATATCGAATACAGGATGGGGAGTTGGTATTTTGGATTGGAACATATTAACGTCAAGCGCGACCAAGGCATAATAACTACATATTATGGTCCTTTTCCGACCACTAAAACCTCCGCCACTTCCGAGGACACCGCGTGGGAAGCGATGGCGAATTATTCATTTTCAGATCCACTATCGCTGACTTTTCGATATGGTGTGAACAAAGCGGATGAACGAGATCCCACCTCACGTATGAGCGGAAACATTCGGAATCTAACGGTTGCAACGATTATAAAATTCCTCCCGAGTTTCCCGCAATGGGAATCCAAGATAGAGTATGCGAGTCAAAAGGGCGATGCAAAATATCCGACAAGCGACGAACATCCCTCCGGAATTGCAACTTCTGGGGCGGCGAAAGCAACCATTTATGCGATTGAAACAACCCTCAAGTTCTGAACGGAGCTAGAATTATGACACAAGACCATGGTAATATAGAAGAGGGCGGGCAATGCGCCGCTCCGCCGTCGCGCGGGGAGGAGTGGAGAAAAACAATCCTTGAATTGTATAGCCTTTCTTTAACTATAGGAGCATCGCATGAGTAATCTGCGGATAGATCGGGTGGTATGGGACCAGGTCCTCACACACCTTTCCAAGCTCCCACCGGGTGCCCTCTCATGGCCCCCGGTCGTGTTCGCCATGTATGGAGATGAAGCCGACCATCTGCACATCATCAGTTGCCGAGAGATTACCACCGTAAAGGCGAAGGGTGACAGGGGCTATCGTTATCCAGGCATAAAAGATTGTGGCTTCTACCCAGAGCGAGGGACCGGAATCTGGTTTACAGGCACTCTTGTGGCGGGTGATGGGCTAGAGTTGAACCACGATGATCGGCATTGGATGATAAGAGACGAGATGGATTTTCGCGTGAAGCTGGATCGTTCAGGCGAAAGGGAGTGGGATTGGCGTGCATATGTCGTTGAGGTGAACGAGACTACCCTGCACCTGCTTGGTCAGATAAAAGCATAGCGTGCGTAAAGTAACCCGCAAGCTAAGTGACCGATACTTCAGAAGATAGGTGCCAAATTCCGTCGATTTCCGGCCTTATTCGCATGTTTCTCCCCTAAAAATGCGTTTAAGAAATTTTTCGGTCAGCTCTCAGCGCCGATAGACACCCTGCAGCTCGTCGCCTCCACCTCAAGGCCACGCGACCCTATACGAAGTGCCATTTCTCAAGGATAGGCAGAGATCGTTCCACGCTTTGCGCCGCGCCTTGACCCCGTCGGGTTGCTTCGTCCAACCCCCGGCATCGTCGAGTTGCTTGAAGGTGCCGGGTAGGCCGGCGAGGTTGCCGTCCTGGGCTATTCGGCCAGCGCACATTGCTTCGTGGACTTCGACAGGGAGAACCCTCAACCAGGGCAGGATGGCTTCGGACTGTGGCCGCTGGTCGAACAACATGTCTATGCGCAGCAGGGTCCCGAAGGCCGCGGGGCGCGGGAAGGAGATGCGGTCATCGCCAGCGAACCTGGCGGCCGTGGCACGCAGGCGCCGCAACAGGAGGGCGTCCTCTCCAAGGGGCGGCGGTGGCGCGAACGCCGTCAGCGCCGGCAACGGTTCCTTCAGATCATCGGCGGTGCCGGGCTTGCCGTCGGCGCCGTTGGGGCCGAAAGCGATGAACTGCAACTCGGGGATGCGGACCCCGGGATCGCCGCTGAGGGCCACGGCGCAGAGCGCCAGAGCGTCGGCGACCGTGCCCAGCTCGGCGGCGGAGCGCACCTGGCCCATCCACCAGCGCGCCACTGCCGCCGCTTCGGCGGGCTGGCCGGCCCACAGCAACAGGGCGAAGCGACGACGCGCCTGCGCTCCGCTCGCCAACTGCACGGCCAGGGCCGCGGCCGCGCGCTTGGGATAGACCGCACGCTGGAGGCCCAGCTTGGGGTCGCTCAGATCGTCAGAGGTTCCCGGACGTCCATCGGCGCCGTTGGAGCCGAAGACATACCAATCCGCGATGGCCTTGACCCGTTGGGCGTCCTTGCCGCCGAGGATCTGGCCGAGCTTTCTCGCCGCGTCGGGGTTGTTCCCGGCCGCTTCGTACCAGGTCAGCACGGCCTCGGCCTGGCGCTGGGGATCGGCCGCCAGGCTTTCAATGATCAGGCGTTGCGCCTCGATGGCGAAGCTCCCGGCGTCGGCGGCGGCCATGAAGACGTCCTCGCACTTGGCGACCGCCTCCTCGATTTTGCCCTCGTTCTTGCACAACTGGGCGAGCAGGACACGCCAACGCGGAAGCTCGGTGTCGGTGCGTTCGAGCTGGCCTTCGTAGATGGCGCGCGCCTCCGAGAAACGTTTGCCGTCCTCGAGCAGCAAGCCGAGACGGACGGCGTGGTCGTCATGCGCGTCGGGTTTCAGAGCGCTGAGCAGCGGCTCGGCAAGGAAGCGCCGCTGCGTCCGTTCGTAGGCCGCGGTGTCCTTGATGCACTCCGCCGCCCGCTGCGCCAACAGCAGCGCCTGTTCGGCCTCCCGGACATCTTCCAGGTCCACACTGGCCGGCTCGGCGAGGGCGAGCACCTCCGTCTGTGCCTGGGCAGGGGTCGGATTGCCTTTCTTGTCCACCGCCAGCAGCCTGGCCAGTTGGTATCCGGCTGCGGCCTTCACCAGCGCATCGCTCGACGCCAACTGTTGGCGCAGGAGGGCGATGGCGCCATCTAATTTGCCTTCCTTGATCTGGGCCCGGGCTTTGGAAATCTCCGCGAGACCGGTCCGTCGGGCGTCACCAGGTTGGGGGCGTGCCGCGGTTGACGCGCGTGCCGTGGCGGGATGACCCGCACTGAGCGTCGCTTCGGGAACCAGGCGGCGTGAACTTGCCCTGTCCTCCGGCAGCAGGCACGGGGCGCGCAAGCGGAACTCCTCGCCGTCCTTGGCGTTGCCGCTGAAGATGAAGGCGACGAGCCGGTTGCGGTTGAACCCCGACCCCTCCTTGATCAGGCTGGAAACAGGCATCTCGACCGGACACCAGCCCTCCGCGTCGGGTTTGCCGATCACCGCGCCGGCTATATCGGCTTCGGCGCTCTCGTGGGGTTCGTTGTACATCGAGGCATCGAGGAGGCGGAACTGGGCCGCGCCGCCGCTCCAATCGAAGCCGACCTTGGCGAACGGTCCCATGTCAACGAAGCCGAACATGTAGTTGAAGCGCATCGTGACGGTCCATGGGCCACCCTTGGCGACAAACCTCATCTCCGGATCCAGGCCCGAGTTATTGGTCTTGGTCAGGCTCACGGTGAGACCTTCGAGGGCCAGGCGCTCCTGGGGCTTGTCTATCCTATCGGACAGGTTCAGGCGCTCGGCTAACGTCCATGCCAGCAACGGGGCGACCGCGCCTGAACGTGCACCGTCCCCCCAATGCGCGGTCACGCTGAGGCCGAGGATGCCAGGGGTGCGCCGCCATTCGTCGCGTTCGGGGGCGAGCCGGTTCGGTCGGATGCGCACCTCGGTGGCCCAGGTCCCGTCAGCGGCGCCGCCATCGTCATGGCCTCCGTCATCGAACAATTGCTCCGCGGACGAGAGGCCGAAGCGGGTGAGATCGAGGGTCAGCCGTTTCGGCACCTGCCCCGCAGCCAGGGTCGCGCGCAGGCGGAGTGTGGCGGGCTGCAGCGTCGCATCGAGCTCGTCGAGCACCCCGCGCAAGTCGCGCGCAGCAGCGATGGGATCCGCCACCTTGACGAACTGGGTCAGTCCGTTGGCCAGCGCGTTCACCGCCAGCCTGTAACCGTTGGGCTGCACCAGCACCACCGGCGGGTCCACTCGCAGTTGAAACCCATCCAAGCGCAGGTCGCGCGGACGGCCGACGAAGGCCTGATCGTTGATGATGGCATAGAAGCGCGAGCCGTTGGCGTTGGCGCGGAATTGAGATCCCTCCTTCACCATCGGCCCAATAGGCAAGCCGGCTCCGACGGCAGTCCAGGCAGCGCCGCCTGCATTGCAGATCAGACCCAGCTTATAGGGATCGAAGAGCAACAGCAGTTGGCGGTCGGCGTTCGCTCCCCAACTGAAATCGAGGGCGCTGAATCCGTTGTCGGAGGCATGGGCTATCGGCACGGGTTCCGCTCCACCGATGCCGATGACATCGTCCTTCGGCGCCACCAGGCGCAGCAGGCCCTCGCGCGGGCTGGCGAAGTGCATCTGACCGACGTGCAGGGGCATGGCAGCGCCAGCGATGACGCAATCGTGCATCGTCTCGACCGGCTTTTCCCCCAGGGTCGACAGGTACAATAGGGAGCGAAGCCCTGGATCGCTGATCGGCGCGGCCAGCACGGCCAACGGCTTCTCACCGAGGGCGAAGGTGAGCACGCCGTGGACGTGGTATTCGGGAACTAGCCTCTGCCAGGTCGTGCCGCCATCGAGGGTCAGCGAGAGGCCCGGAGCGTTGTCGCCGTGGGCCACGACGATGATCCGGCCCAGCGGGTCGTAGAGATGATACCAGACCCCGGTTGGCGGCGGCAAACCAGCGACCGTCCATTTGGAGTAGGTCCGACAACCATCCTGGCTGCGCCACAGGCCGCTCGGCAACGCCACCAGGGATTCGCCCGGCTTGCTGGGATGGAAGGCGATTCCGCCGACCGCGCCCACGGGCAGCCCGGCGGGGACCGACCAGGTCGTGCCACCATCGCTCGACACGGCTATACCTTGCTCACCGGTGAGTGCCGCCACGCCCGGCAGCAGCGGATGCGTCCAGATATGATCGCTGGGGCCAAGCCCTGATACCGGCTGCCAGGTCAGGTCGAGATGGGGATAATCCGCGTCTCCATGGCGGAACAGGCTGTCGCCCGCGACGGGGAACGTCGTGGTGAACAGCAGCAGGCTTGCGACGAGGACGGCCTTCATGGTGGTGAGCTTGTTTGAAAAGTATGAATTCATTCACCACAGAGTCACAGAGAGCACAGAGAGTTCACCGAACAATGCTAAGCCTGAGCGCAGGCTTCCGACATAATTTAAATAACTCATCCGAATAATGCGTACTTTGCCAAATTTTCACACGGGTGCATGGCCAGGTAAGATTCGAACCCAATCGAACTGCCAGGGGGATTTTCCACAGATTGCACAGATTAACACAGATAATAATCTATCAGGGCCATCTTTTTAATCAGTGCAAATCTGTGTAATCTGTGGATGCTCCCGAGTTGAGATATACACTTTTATAGGCTCTCAGCGGTCGCCTAGTCGTTCGGCTTTTCCGCCGCTGCGCCAACCGCCGCCGCGTGCGTGGGTCTGCCGAGGACGATGTGACGCGCGAGATAGCCCGGCTGTAGCGGTTGATCGGCGAGGAAGGTGGTGAAGCCGGCGGTGCCGAGCGCTGGTACTCCCTCGGCGGCGCCGCAGTCCTCGAGCATGGCATGCTCGTTGATCATCCGCCGTGAATCCCATTCCTTGTCGAGCTTGCCATCCAGCGGCTGCACCACCGGCTCGGCATCGGCGGAGTCACGTTTGCTGGCCGGATCGAGTTTGCGCGCGCCTGAGACCCCGGTGAAACCGCCGAAGAGCTGCTCGAACACCGCCACCGAGTCGCGACCGTCTATACGCCAGCAGTCGGCCGGGCGGTTGAAGGTCAGGCGCGCGATCCAGCGCGCGGTTTCGTGCGACGCCCAGGTGAAGGCTTCCAAGCAGTTGACTTGGCCATCTCCGGGACCGCCAGCGCAGCCATCGGCGCGTCCGCTCTCGAGGCCACGCAGGAAGAATTCTCCGAACACCGCGTCCGGAAGCTCGCCGGGGGACGCGGCGGCGATGTTCACCCGTTCGGCTGCCGCGAAGCTGGCGAGCCATTCGCCCGAGACGCCGGCGAGGTTGATCACCACCTGTTCACGGCAAGGGATGGCGGTCAGTGCCGCCGCCACGGGTTCCGGCGCCAGGTCCGGTCCCGGCAGCAGCAGGCGTGGACCGATGCCCTCGACCAGCGAACTGTGGCCGATGAGGATGAGGATGAACTGGTCTTCGCGTTTGGCGCGGCCGGCGATCGCCTTGATCTCGGCGACGACCGTTTCAGCGGTAGCTGGTCCACTGACGATCGGTGCCTTGAAGGTGGGATCGGCGGTGAGGAGGCGGATATCCGCCGCCGCGACCCCGGCCTTCAGCAGCAGGGCGTGGCTGCGTGTCAGCCAATCTTGGAAGCGCCGCTGATAGACCGGGCTGCCGGGCTCGCCTCCGAACAGCAGGACCTGGCACGAGGCCGCCGAGGCATGGGAGCAGCAGGCCAGTCCGAGCGTCAGCAGTATGGAGATGCGGTGCATGGGAGGTCAGTGGGTGAGGTAGTAGATGACGATGTTGAGGCCCATCTTAATAGCCTCCAAGTCCTGAGCCGGGCCAAAGAAGCGGCACATCCAGCCGCAATGCAGATCGCCCGCCGAGGCGAAGGTCATCAGCCGGCCGGTCCCCGGCTCGAACAGCCCGTAGGCGCCGTGCTTGACGCCCTGCATATGCGGGCAGCCGTTGGGGAACTTGAAGAAGATGTGGTAGATCTCGTGGTCGAGTGGGATGAGGCGCATGGGGTTATCGGGGTTGAGCTGATCGATCATCTTGGTGTAGCAGCGGAAGAAGGCATCCGTGTCATTGCCTCCGCCGACACCCATGCAGTCGTCGGCGAAGATGAAGCCACCCCGCTTGAGGAACTCGTCGAGGTTCCGCACCTCCTTGGGGGGCAGGGTGAACGAACCGCCAGCGGTCATGAACACGAAGGGATTGCGGCACATGTCGTCGAAGTCCGCGAGCTGGACCACCTTGGGTTCCATGCTGACGTCAACGTTGGTCATCTCCTTGAGCTTGTGCCGCAGGGTGACGTCCCCGATGGGGCTGATGTCCCAATGCTTGCCGGTCCCGTCCACGGTGACGAACTTCAACCGGGGGAAGACGAACTGGTCGGCGCGATGCCCGCCGCTGACAGCGGCATCGGCACGCGAGCCCAGCAAGCCAGCGAGCGGCGCCAGCATGGCGCTGGTTGCGGCCAATACGCCGGCCTTGAGGACCGAGCGGCGGCTGAGGTTGGCGATGGACTCCAACGCGCCACCGATCTCGTCCGCGATACGGTGCGGATCGAGTTCGCGCAGCCGCTCGCGTGGATAGTTATGATGGATTTTGTGAAGTTCGGGCATCGTCGCCTCCTGATAACCTGTTTTAAAAGTGTCTTGCATGTCGCTTTTCAATATTTTATAAATAATATTTTACCACAGAGACACAGAGAGCACAGAGACAATATGAAGAAATACTTAAAATCGCTATTTCGCCTCTGCATATTCTCAGTGTCCTCTGTGTCTCTGTGGTGAGTAAATTCATATTTTTTAACAGGCTCTTAGGTTGCCGACCGGTTCATGCCAAACCCCAGCGCCGGCGCAGCGACCATTCGCTCGCCGCCAGCGCGACCAGCAACGCGAGCAGGAGTGGCATGTTCCACAACGGCAGATCCTCGGGTTGCTCGCCTTTCAAGCGCACCGCCGCGAGCAGCCGCTTGAGTTGCGGCACCAGGTCGCGGCTCGCGGACGCGGCCGGGGCGTAAGCGCCGCCGGTGGCGGCGGCGAGGGCTTTCAGGCGCTCCTCCTTCAGGGTGGCGTCCTTGAACTCGACCAGCGGCTCGTTGATCGAGAACAGGCTGCGCACCGGATGGTCTTCAGCACCCTCCAGGCGCACCGATACCCGGTATTCACCATCATCGCCCGGGATATAGCGGCACTCATAGACCCCGTCCTCGCGCAGGATCCAATCCATGTCGAGGTCCTCGGAGGTGCCCGCGGCGTTGGTGATGGTGCAGATCACCCGCGCATCGTTGATCGGCTGCAGGTCCTTGGCCAGGACCGTGGCACGGACGGTCACGGGCGCGCCACGGGCGAAGAGGTCGGACGCGACATCAACACTGAGGCGCTCGCGCGAGCCTACGGCCAGCCAGCGCAGGGTCTGTTTCCAGAACTTGTCGTGGAAGCCGACCTCGGACGGCAGATTCATCTGCCAGTACCACGATCCGCTGGAGATGAACGCCGCCACCCGCCCGGAGCCGTAGGTGTGCGCCGCCAGGACCGGCGTGCCTTCCTGGTTGGTGATCAGCGTCTGGGCTGAAAGCCGCAGGCCAGCGACCGGCGAGATCCCGATGAGCGGCGGCGCCTGATCCCACAGCTTGCGCGCGCGAGTGGCGTCGGCTGTCAGGCGCAGCAGCGGATGGTCGCGGGTGGCATCGGCGACATGGAGCTGGAAGACGCCCGGACGGTAGGCCCCGTCCTGGGCCGTGATGGCGAACGGCAGGGCCTTGTCCAACGGCGTCCCGGCGTAACCGCCGGAGCCGAACGACGACGATCCGCCGAGCATCAGCACGCCGCCGCCGCGCACGCGCACGAATTCTTCCAGCAGCGACAACTGCGCGGCGCTGAAGTAGCTGGCCTCGATGCTGCCGATGATCACCGCCTGGTAGGCGAAGAGCTGATCGCGGGTGGTGGGGAAGCCCTGCTGGAGATAGTTTTCGTTCTCGGCCGCTCCCTGGACATAGAAGTTGCCCTTGCCGAGGCGGAGGATACTGACGACGCGGAAATCGCGGTCGCGGAACAACGCCTGACGCAGGAAGCGGAACTCGGTGCGCGGGCTGCCCTCAACGTACAGCACCGGCAGGCGGTCGTCGTTCAGCTCGATGGTGAAGTCAAGCTGGTTGTTGGCGGTGACCTTCTCGCCCTCGACCGGCGTGACCTCGGCGCGATAGGCCTGGGCGCCTTCGCTGTCGGGAGTGAAGGGGAGGGTGACCAAGTCGAGGTCGCCCTCGCCATGGGTCTCGACGGTCTGGGTCGCGAGGGCGATAGCGCCGCGTTTGATCTGGAGGGTGAAGGGCTGATGCCACCCGCTGTGGCGCACCGCTATCCGCGCCATGATCTCGGTGTTGCGCCGCACCATCTTTGGCGCCTCGACCCGTAGCACCTCGAGATCGAGCGACTGGACCATCGAGCCGACGCCGATGGCGTAGAGCGGCACCCCGCGCTGCTTGAGCAGGTTGGCGGTCTCGTCCTCGGGGCCGCCGGCGTTGCGGCAGCCATCGCTGATCAGCACCGCCGCCGCCACGGGCAGGCCGCGCAGGTCGGCATCGGCATCGCGCACGGCGCCGAACAGGTTGGTGGTGGTGCCGTTGGCCTTCAACCCCTCGGGGCCGGGTACGCGCTGCAGGCGGTCATCGAAGCCGTAGATCACCGGCCGGACCTTGCCCAACGCGGCGAGCAGCCCGTCCTCGCCCGCGAACAGGGCGCGGGCGGCCTCGATGCGCGAGACTTCCTTGCCGGCCAGACCGGTATCGGCAATCGTCATCGAACGCGAAGTATCCACCAGCACCGCGACATAGCTGAATTCGTCGCGCTGGGTGATGACGCGCAGCACCGGGACGCCGAGCATCAGGCCCAGCAGCAGCGCCAAGCCCAGGCGCAAGCCGAGGAGGATCCGCCAGCGGCCGGGCGCCACACGCCCGCGGACGCGGTGGTAAGCCAGCCAGCCCAGCACGCCGAGAGCCACGATCGCCAGCAAGGTGAACAGGCCGCCGAGGAAGACGAGCTTGCCCTCGGCCAGGTCCTGCGCCGATCGTCCGGTCAGAGCTTCCCAAATGTTCATGGCACCGTCCTGCCGTTAGCGCCGAAGCGCGACAGGGTCTCGAAGTAGCGGTTGACCAGTTGGCGGTACTGCGGCGGACATTCGCCGCGATCTCCGGAGAGTATTTTGCCGCTGTCAGCGGTGCTGGCGACTTCCTTCTCGATCATGCGGGCGACGTGATCGACGATGCGCTTGGCCTCGTCCGTCGCCGCCGGCTCGGCCGCGAGGCGCTTGGCCAGTTGCTTGGGATCCACCGTCAGGCCCTTCAGGTCCTTGGCATCGAGCCCGGCTTTCTCCAGCAAGGCGGCGAGATTCCCCATCCGCTCGGCGGCGCGATACGCGGTGGCGTCGGCGGCAGCGCCAGCACTCGTGCCGCCATCCCCGTGACCCGGAGGCGCACCCGGGGGGGCACTGCCAGCATGTGCTTTGCCATCACCCTTGCCGCCCGCGGTTTTGCCATCCCCCTTGGCATTCGCCTGACCGTCGGCCTTGCCACCTGCGGCTTTGCCATCCGTCTTGGCGTTCGCCTTGTCATCCCCTTTGCCTTCGCCCTTACCACCTGCGGCTTGGGCAGCCGCCTGATCATCACCTTTTCCGCCCGCGGCTTTGGCATCCGCTTTGGCATTCGCCTGGTCGTCGCCTTTGCCATCACCTTTGCCGTCAGCGGCTTTGTCATCCGCCTTGGCGTTTGCTTGGTCGTCACCCTTGCCTTCGCCTTTTCCGCCCGCGACTTTGGCATCCGCTTTGGCATTCGCCTGGTCGCCGCCTTTGCCATCACCTTTGCCGCCTGCGGCTTTGTCATCCGCCTTGGCGTTCGCTTGGTCGTCGCCCTTGCCATCACCTTTGCCGTCAGCGGCTTTGTCATCCGCCTTGGCGTTCGCCTGGTCGCCACCTTTGCCATCCCCTTTGCCGTCAGCGGCTTTGC
>JAHFOS010000252.1 GCA_023261545.1 bacterium | reverse complement strand
CGGCCACGAGCTTGACGCTGATGCGCGCCTCGGGGTTGGCGTTCGTGAGGTCGTGGATGAGCTCCGCCAGGTCCTCGATGGAATAGATGTCGTGGTGCGGCGGGGGCGAGATGAGCCCCACCCCCGGCGTGGACAGGCGCACCTTGGCGATCCAGGGATAGACCTTGTGGCCGGGCAACTGGCCGCCCTCGCCGGGCTTGGCGCCTTGCGCCATCTTGATCTGCAACTCCTTGGCGCTGGCCAGGTACTCGCTGGTCACGCCAAAGCGGCCCGAGGCCACCTGCTTGATGGCGCTGTTGCGTGACTCGCCGCCCGGTCCGGGCGCGAAGCGATCCGCGTCCTCGCCGCCCTCGCCGGTGTTGCTCTTGCCGCCGATGCTGTTCATGGCGAGAGCCAGGGACTCGTGCGCCTCGCGGCTGATGGACCCGTAGGACATGGCCCCGCTCTTGAAGCGGCGCAGGATGGTCTCCACCGGCTCCACCTCCTCCAGGGGAACGGATTGCGAGGCCTGGAGCCCCAGCAAGCCGCGCAGCGTGCACAGGTTTTTGGCCTGGTCGTTGATGAGGCCTGAGAAGCGCTTGAAGACCTTGTAGTCGTTCTTGCGGCAGGCCAGTTGCAGCAGGTGCACGGTCTGGGGATTGAAGAGGTGGTACTCGCCGTCCTGGCGCCACTGGTACTGGCCGCCGGAATCGAGCGTGTCCACCTCCACGCTGCGGTCGGGGAAGGCGCGCTCGTGGCGCAGCGCCACCTCGCGCGCGATCTCCGCGAGCCCCACGCCCTCGATGCGCGAGGCCGTCCAGGTGAAGTAGTGGTCGATCACCGCATGGTTGATGCCCACGGCCTCGAAGATCTGCGCGCCGCAATAGCTCTGCACCGACGAAATGCCCATCTTGGACATCACCTTGACCACGCCTTTCACGGCGGCCTTGATGTATTTGTGCACGGCGTCCGCGTAAGCGACGCCCGGCAGCAGGCCCTGCTTTATCATGTCGTGCAGCGTCTCGAAGGCAAGGTAGGGGTGGATGGCCCCGGCGCCATAACCCACCAGCAGGGCGAAGTGGTGCACCTCGCGCGGCTCGCCGGATTCCAGGATGAGCCCCACCTTCATGCGCCGGCCGGTACGGATGAGGTGGTGGTGCAGCCCCGCCACGGCGATGAGCGCCGGGATGGGCGCGAGTTCACTGTTCACGCCGCGGTCGGAAAGGATGAGCAGGTTGGCGCCGCGGTCCACGGCGCGGTCGGCCTCTTCGTAAAGCTCATCCACGGCGGTCTCCAAGGCCTCCCCGCCACCCGCGACCTTGAAGAGGATGGGCAGCGTGGCGGCGCGGAAGCCTTCGCGCTCGATATGGCGCAGCTTTTCAAGCTCCTCGGCGTCCAGGATGGGGGAGCTTAGCTTGATCTGCCGGCAGCTCTCGGGCTCGGGGTCCAGCAGGTTGCGCTCGGGACCGATGGTGGTGTCTATGGCCGTCACGATCTCCTCGCGGATGGAGTCAATGGGCGGATTGGTGACCTGGGCAAAAAGCTGCTTGAAGTAGTTGTACAGCAGGTTCGGGCGGTTGGACAGCACCGCCAGCGGTGTGTCCGTGCCCATGGAACCCAGCGGCTCCACGCCGAGTTCGGCCATGGGCGCCAAAAGGATGCGCAGGTCCTCGACGGTGTAGCCGAAAGCGATTTGCTTGCGCAGGATTTCATCATGCTCCGGGATGGTGTGCGGCGGGAGACCCTCGGCCACCTCGTCGAGATGGATGAGGTGCTCCTTGAGCCAATGACGGTAGGGTTGCTCCTTGGCATAGCGCCCCTTGACCTCATCGTCGGCGACGATGCGGCCTTCGAGAGTATCAATGAGCAGCATGCGCCCGGGTTGCAGGCGGCCCTTGCGCAGCACCTCCTCCGGCTTGAGGTCGAGCACTCCGACTTCGGAGGCCATGATGACGCGGTCGTCGCTGGTGACGTAGTAGCGCGAGGGCCGCAACCCGTTGCGATCCAGGACCGCGCCCACCTGATGGCCGTCGCTGAAGCCCATGGAGGCCGGCCCGTCCCAGGGCTCCATCAGGCAACTGTGGAATTCGTAGAAGGCCTTCAACTCCTCGTCCATGGATTCGTGGTTGGACCAGGGCTCGGGGATCATCATGGTCATCACCAGCGGCAGGGGCCGGCCCGTGAGGTGCAGGAACTCCAGGGTGTTGTCGAACATGGCCGAGTCGCTGCCGTTCTCGTCGATCACGGGCAGGACCTGGGCCAGGTCCTCGCCGAAGAGCGGCGAGGACAGGGCCGCCTCGCGCGCCTTCATCCAGTTCACGTTGCCGCGCAGGGTGTTGATCTCGCCATTGTGGATGAGGTAGCGGTAGGGATGAGCCCGCTCCCAGCTCGGGAAGGTGTTGGTGCTGAAGCGCGAATGCACCAGCGCGATGGCCGACTCCATGGCCGGATCCGAGAGGTCCGGATAGTAGAGCTCGAGCTGCTCGGACGTGAGCATGCCTTTATAGACCAGGGTGCGGCTCGACAGGCTCGCCACGTAGAAGTATTCCGATTCATGGAACCCGGCGGTGGCGATCGCTCTTTCGGCGCGCCGCCGCGCCACGTAGAGCTTGCGCTCGAACTCCAGCTCCCCCGGCAATTGCGCTGGGCGCGCCAGGAAGACCTGGCGCATGAAAGGCTCGCCAGCGAGCGCCGAACGCCCCAGCGAATGGTTGCTGGTGGGCACGTCGCGCCAACCTAGCACCCCCAGCCCGGTGGCGCGCGCCTCGTGCTCGAAAATTTCTTCGCAGGCGCGCCGTTGCCCGGGATCGCGCGGGAGGAAAACGGCCCCCACGGCGTAGTTCCCAGGGTCGGGAAGCTCGAAGCGCACCTGCTGGCGGAAAAAGGCGTGGGGAGTCTGCAGCAACAGGCCGGCGCCGTCGCCGGTGTTCGCCTCGCAGCCGCAGGCGCCGCGATGGGCCATGTTCTTCAGGATTTCAAGGGCGTCATGCACCGTGCGGTGCGACTTGCGCCCGGGAATGTCAACGACGAAGCCGACACCGCAGGCGTCGTGCTCGTAGCGCGGATCGTAAAGTCCCTGTTTGCGGGGGCGCAGTGGCGGGTTCATCAGTGGTTCCTCACGAGGCGACGATCAGGATGAGGGCCGGCCGTAGGCTGTAGGCCGTAGGCTGTAGGCCGTAGGCTGAAGACTGTAGGCTGTAGGGGTTCATCGGTGGTTCCTCACGATGCGACGAGCAGGGGCGATGATGCCATTTTTTCGGCCAGCAGCATCTCGATGAAATGCTGCAAGCCCTCCGGCATGCGCCGGCCGCGGCGGTGGATGAGGGCCAGGGGGCGACGAAAGCTCAGCGAACCCAGATGAGCGATGGCCATGGTGCCGGCCGCGAGTTCCCGCTCAAAAGTGGGCAGCGGCAGGATGGAGATGCCGGAACCCACCTCCACGGCGCGTTTGATGGCTTCGATGTTGTCGAACTCCAAAACGACGTTCACCTCGATGCCGTGGGCTTTGAGGAAGCGATCGATCTCGCGGCGCACCACAAGCCCGCGGTCGAAGTGCACGAAGTTTTCGTCGCCGATTTCGCTGAGCCGCGCCTCTTTTAAGCCCGCCAGGCGGTGACTGGGCGGCAGGGCCAAGGCCATTTCCTCCTCGCGCCAGGGAACGACGGTGATCTCACGGCGCGCCTGGGGATACGAGACGATGCCGAGATCGGCCTCTTCCTCGACCACCACCTGGTAAACGCGGTCGGGGTGCAAAAATTCGAGTTGCACGCGCGTGGCCGGATAGCGTTCGCCGAATCTCTGGATATATTCGCGCATGTGTCGCAATCCCGCCGAATAAATAGAGGCGACGCGCAAAGTCGTCTGCTGCTCTTCGCGGATTTGGCGCACCTTGCTTTCGAGGTCGTGGTAGCGCTCGAGGATTTCGCGGCAACCCTCATAGAAGGCCTTACCCTCGCGGGTCAGTCGAAAGGGGCGGTGCGAGCGGTCAATGAGCTCGACTCCGAGCCGCGCCTCAAGCTGATGCACGGCCTGGCTCGCCGTGGACTGCGTAACGCGATGGGTTTCCGCGCTCTTGGAAAAACTTTTGAGCCGGGCCACGTCGCAAAAGACCTGCAAAGCCTCGATTTGCATTAAAATTTCTTATTC
>JAHFOS010000251.1 GCA_023261545.1 bacterium | reverse complement strand
CCCTGCGAATCTTGTTTTTCTGCGCAGATTTTACGCGACTGAGAAGTCCGGAGAAATATTTGCACCACGAAGACACGAAGGCACGAAGAAATGCCAGATGCGTTTCTGTTTTTCGTAGTTCTTCGTGTCTTCGTGCCTTCGTGGTAAAAGCAGTTTGGTTCCGGCTAAGCTGGTCTAGGGAAGGTGAAGAAAAGATAGGGACTTGCTCACGCGGAGGCGCGGAGAACGCGGAGGGGGAGGGGGAGGGGCCGTTGACGACTTTTTGGGTTCCAGTGCCGCGCCTATGACATCCGCCATAACACCGGCGGCCACGGCGCGCCGCGCGCTCTTCGAGGAGTTCCTGGCGCGTCACCCAGGGGAGGCGGCGCGGCTCGTGGATGACCTGCCGCCCGCCGACGGTTTCGCCTGCCTCAAGGCCGCCCCGCCCGCCGTGGCCGCCGGAGTCTTATTGCAGCTCAACCCCGATACGGCCAGCCATATCCTGCGGCTCATGGATCAGGATTTCTTCGCGGGGATGGTTCAACAGCTCGAACCCGAGCGCGCCGCGGGTCTGCTGCGGCGTTTGTCGCCCGAGGATCTGAGCGCGCGCTGGGCGTGGCTGCCGCCCGAGATGGCGCGTGAAATCCAGGAAATCCTCTCTTTCCCTCCGGGCAGCGCCGGTGCCATCATGGACATGCACCCCGCCTGCTTCCGCCATGGCGACACCGCGGGTTCGGCGCTGCAGCACCTGCGCCGGGCGGGTGGGCGGCGCATCCACGATGTTTTCCTCCTGGACGAGGACGGCGTGCTGCTCTCCGCCATCCCCTTGCAGGAACTGGCCTGCGCGGCGCCCGAGCGCCCGCTCGAAAGCCTCGCGCATGGCGACCCGCTGTGCGTGCACGCGGTGGCCCCCAAGGAAGAGGTCCTGCGGCTCATCGAGGGGCGCAAGCTCGACAGCCTGCCCGTGGTGGACACGCGGCGCCGCCTCCTGGGCGTGGTGCGCTACGAGGCCGTAGCGGCGGCGGCCCACCAGGGGGCCGTGGAGGACGTGCAGGCCATCTTCGGCGCGAGCCGCGACGAGCGGGCGCTCTCGGGTGCCTCCTTCGCGGTGCGCCGGCGCATGCCCTGGCTGCAAATCAACCTCTTCACGGCTTTCCTCGCCGCCATCATCGTCGGCTGCTTCGAGGACCTCATCGCGCGCGTTCCCGCCCTCGCCGTGTTCCTCACGGTAGTGGTGAGCCAGGCCTGCAACGCCGGCCAGCAGGCCTTGGCCGTGGCGTTGCGCGGTCTCGCGCTGTATGAGATCCGCCCGCGCCATTGGCCGGCCCTGGTGCGCAAGGAGCTCACCACGGGCCTGGCCAACGGCTTCGCCGTGGCGCTGGCCGCAGGCCTCATCGTGGTATTCTGGGCGCATTCGCTGCCCCTGGCGCTGGTGTGCGCCGCCGCCATCGTGCTCTCCACCGTGGCGGCCGGAATCATCGGAGCGCTCACGCCGTTGCTCCTCAAGACCCTGGGTTTCGATCCAGCCCAGTCTTCCTCCATCATCCTCACCACGCTCACGGACATCGCTGCATTCCTGAGCTTCCTGGGACTCGCCGCCCTTTTCGCCAGCGCCATCACCAGCGCCGCCGGCTGAAGTGGCGCGGTTCATTCTCAGGCGGTCCGCGGCTCAGGGGGCCGGCGGCTTGGCGGGTTTGTCCTCCGCGTGCAGGAACAATTCGCCATCTTTTTCAGCCAGAGCCAGTGAAGTTCCCGCCACCAGGATTTTGGCGTCGCGACCCTCGGAGGCCCTTGTGCGCGCATCATCGAAAACAAGGTTCTTCGGGCCTTTGCCCGGAGGGTTGTAGGCGACGGTGCCGCCTGAGAACTCGCGCAACCATAGGCCGTCCTCCCGCTGCACACCGGGACCCTTGGGCTCGCCGATGGCCGCACCCAGGAAGTCCCACCACAGATGCCAGTGCTCGTTGTTCTGCTCGCAAAACGTGCCGTAGCCGTTGGAGTGCGTCATGGCCAGGGTGTTCAGCGCCCGCATGACATTGGCCTGGTTGGCGCCCGTGGCCCAGGTCTCGATGCAGTTGGTGCGCGGCTCGCGCAGGCTGGTTTCGGCCCAGCGCAGCGTCTCCGACAGTTTGGCCCAGTAAGCGGCGTCGCCCTGATAGCTGCACTCCATGAACAGGCCATTGACGTAGGGAGCGGAGTTGGGGACCGGGTACTGGTTGTTGTTGACGATGACGATCTTGTCCGCGCCGATTTTCTCCCGCACCTTTTTGACGAGGTTGGTCTTGTCCTTGTCGGAGTCCGCCCAATTGTCGTTCACCCAGCAGTCGAGCATCACGCCGTCAAAAAGCGCACAGGCCGCGGCGCACATCGCGACCACCTGGTCCTGAACGGCGGGAAGCTTGAAGTCGAGCTTCCATTGCCCGCAAAACGGGATGCGCTTGCCGCCGGCATCGTGTTGCCAACACTTCGAGGTCTCGGGCAGATAGCCTTCCGGGGCGCAGAAATAGCGGACTTCCGCGATGAGCACCATGTTGGGGTTCAATTCCAGCAATTCATTTTTCGTCTTCGTCCAGGCGGCCAGCGAAGCGCTGGTGAAACTCCTGCCTTCGCCCTCCCAGGCGCCTTCCCACTTGAGCCCCCACTGCGGCAGGGTGTCCCAATAAAAATCGTGTTTGGCCCGGCGCTGATTTTCCGTCAGCTCCTTCTGGTTGGTGATGCCGTTCCAGGCCTGGAACGGCGCCGGATAGCCGTGTTCCGCGATCCTGCTGGCCAGGGGTTTCGTCCCGGCCTGCAGGGCGCGAGGGCCGCCGATCAGGGGCAACACCGCAAGGAAAGCCAAAAACGCTGCGCTGGTTCTGAGTGACATTTTTTCTCCTTCAGAATCTTACACGCTGACCACCGCCCCCAAGGCATGATTTTCGTGCTTTTCGTAGTATGAAACGAGCCGGCGCAAAGTTTATTCCAGAGTTCTCGTCACCGAGCCGAGGCTGCCGGGGTTCGTGGCCCACCAGCGGGAGGTTTTTCCCTTATCATGCGGTTCTCTGGCTCTTAGTTCGCGGGAACCTCGATGGCGAGCAGGCGGCTCTTTTCGCGGGCGACCACGGGAACTTTTGGCGCCCCTGCCACGGCCAGGGCGTCATGTGGCGCGAGGTTCACTCCGGCGACGGCGGCGCCCCCGGAGATCAGGAAGAAATAGACGCCGTGCGCCGCGTTGACCAGGGTGTACGCGATTTCCTGGCCGGGCGCAAGTTCGGCGACGGAAAACCAGGCGTCCTGGTGGATCCACAGCGGCAGTCCCGAATCGTCCGGGCCTACCCAATTCGTGAAGCGACCGGGCTCAAGCGCGGGCGGGCGGCCCTGGGCGTAGCGGGGCTCGCCGCCTTTGCTCCGCGGCAGAACCCAGATCTGCAACAGACGCAGCTCTTCGCTGGCGGAGGCGTTGGCCTCGGAATGCCGGATGCCGCTGCCCGCCGACATCACCTGCACTTCGCCAGCTTCGAGCTTGGAGCCGTGTCCCAGGCTGTCGCGGTGCTGGAGGGTGCCCGCCAGCATCAGAGTCACGATCTCCATATCGCGGTGCGGGTGCAGGCCGAAGCCCTGGCCGGGCTGGACGATATCGTCGTTGAGCACGCGCAGCGTCCCGAAGCCCATGCGCTCGGGATCGTGATAGTCGCCAAAGCTGAAGCTGTGCCAGGTCTGGAGCCATCCATGATCGAAGTGCCCGCGCGATCCGGCGGGGTGATGGAGGAGTTGCATGGGCTTCTCAGGTTCCGGTCGTGTGGGGCTAGGGGATGATTGGGACGTTAAACCGTATGAGTGAGAATATTGTAGCGAACGTCAGCACATAAAATATGGCGATAACCATAAAAATCGAGTCTTTCCACGCAAATCTCGTCAGCGTTTTGTTTTTCCTGAATGACGAAATAATATTATAAGAAAAATATGCGGATGCGGTTATCGGGGCGATGATGCCGATCGCCCGGATTTCAAACGACCGAAGATCGTCGGGATTTTCAAAATAATAATAAGAAATAACATCCGTGATCGGTTAATTTGACAAAATAATGCGTTTCATTCATATTTCAAGCACTCGCCATGCAATACCGATGGGTTCCGAATTCGACGGCCTTGAGCAAAGAAGGTCGGTCGCAGT